>JAHKLW010000079.1 GCA_020854815.1 Methanofastidiosum sp.
CATAATGCCATTTGATGGCTCAATTGCCATTGCCAATACAGCGAGATCAGCTCTTACCTCAACTTTTTTGCCTGTAAGTGTGTCAACTCCCCATACAACGACCTTATCTCCATCTTCAAATATTTTTGAAACTTTACCTCGAGTGTATAGCGCATGGTCTTCTTCTGTTGTCCTGTAATAAAACTCCTCATAGTCCTTTCCAGCGGTCCTAACGTCAATGTAGAATACATATGCGTTTCCATCGTGGACTTTGTGCTTGAAAAGCATGGCATGCTTTGCAGTGTACATACAGCATATCTTTGAGCAGTAAGGCTTGTGCTCCTCAATATCTCTTGAGCCAGCACACTGCACAAATACAACATCCTCTACAGGTTTCCCATCTGATGGTCTTACTACTTGGCCACCTGTAGGGCCTGATGCAGAGAGCAGCCTCTCAAACTTAAGACCACTTATCACATTTGGATATCTACCGCCACCGTAATCTGAGATATTACCAAGCGGGTATTCCTGATATCCAGTTGCAACAACAATTGCACCAGCGTCAACTTCGATTATTTCTTCCTGCATCTCAAAATCAATTGCCCCAATCTTACAGAACTTTTCACATATCTTGCATGTGCCCTTCTGGTAGTATAGGCAATTATCTCTATCAATTACAGGTTTATTTGGTACAGCCTGCGGAAATGGTGTATAAATTGCGGTTCTTTTTGCAAGCCCTTCCTGGAACTCTGATGGCACCTTTACCGGGCACTTAAGATAACAATCACCACACCCTGTACAAAGGTCCCAGTTGACGGAAGTAGGCTTTTTCTTTATCTTTACTTTAAAATTTCCAACGTAACCACTGACACCTACCACTTCTGAATAAGTCAAGAGCTCAATGTTGGGGTGATTAGAAGCCTCAACCATCTTTGGAGTTAAAATGCACTGAGAGCAGTCAAGAGTTGGGAAAGTCTCGGATAGTTTTGCCATCTTTCCACCTATAGATGAATCCCTTTCAACAAGGTAAGTTTTGTAGCCGCCGCTTGCAATGTCAAGTGCAGCCTGTATCCCGGCAACTCCACCACCTATAACAACAGCTTTTTTTATAACTGGAACTTCAATATCTGTAAGAGAATTATCATTTTTGACCTTTTCAACAATGCTTTTTGTAATCTTAATCGCTTTTTCTGTAGCCTTCACTTTGTCTTCATGGACCCAACTGCATTGCTCCCTAATGTTAGATATCTCACATTGATATGGATTCAATCCCGCATTTTTTGAGTTAACGCGGAATGTCTTTTCATGCAGCGTTGGGGAGCATGCCGCAACTACGACACGATCTAGTTTTTCCTTTTCAATAGTCTCCCTCATGAGTTTTTGACCAGGATCAGAGCACATGTAGATGTAAGTCCCTGCATATGCGACCCCTTCCATTTTAGATATCTCTTGCGCTACTTTTTCCACATCAACTGTTCCAGCAATGTTGGAACCGCAGTGACAAACAAAAACACCTACCCTGGGAGAAGAAGAGTTAGTATCCATTAAAAGTCATCTCTCTAATTTTGTACTATTCTTATAATTTATCTAAATTTAAATGTTTTGGTTATAGAATACCCCTATGCCAAATATTATTCAATAAATAAAAATTTTTCCGGATAGAATTGGCAATAATCTTATTTTACCGGATAAAATGTTCATTGTTATTTAATATAAATGAAAATTTGTATAATATTTTTATATTTATTGATTTTTTATGTATAAAGATTAATATTTTTTATACAAATGGCCAAATTATTATCGATATTTGTATAAACAATAATCTTTTTAAGGCGAAAAAACAATATGTATTCGGAACTCTCTTTTTCGGGGGATTAAATGATAGATGAAACCCTAGTAAAAAACACCGTGGTTGAACTTCTAAAGGACTCATCAACAAAGCTTCCTTTAGATGTCAAAAATGCCTTGGAGAAGGCTTATCAAATTGAGGAAGGGCCTGCAAAGGCCCAGTTAGAGGCTATACTGAAAAATATAAAAATGGCTGAGGAGTCATCAACTCCACTTTGCCAGGACACGGGTGTTCACATATTTTTTGTTAAGATTGGAGATGTAGGAAATCCTACACTTGAAAAAAGATTGCCCAGCATTATTATTGAAGGAGTTAGAGACGCTACAAAGACAGTGCCTTTAAGGCCAAATGCTGTTCATCCTCTAACAAGGAAAAATCCAGGCGACAATGTCGGGGATTACATGCCCTATGTTAATTATACCCCAATCGATTCTGATTACATAGAGATAACTGCGATGCCAAAAGGTGCAGGCAGTGAGAACATGTCAAAAGTTGCAATGCTAAATCCATCTGATGGATTGAAGGGAATAAAGAAGTTCGCTCTCGATACTGTCGTTGGAGCCGGATCCAAACCGTGCCCGCCCACCATTATTGGCCTTGGTATTGGCGGAAGTGCGGACATCTCAATAAAGCTTGCAAAGATGGCTTTACTCCGACCAATAGACGAGAGACATCCTGACCCAACTGTGGCTGCTTTAGAAAAAGAGCTTTTTGAAGCCTTTAATTCACTGGGCATTGGTGTCATGGGACTTGGTGGAAAGACTACAGTGCTTGGGGTAAATGCCGAGCTTGGATACTGCCATACTGCATCCCTTCCTGTTGCGATTAATGTCCAGTGTTGGGCTGGAAGGAAGGCTACTGCTAGAATTTACAGAGACGGGAGGGTAGAGCATCTGACCTACAAGAGGTGATAATATGGACAAGATATTAAATTTACCACTTGATGAAAAAACTGTTAGAGAGTTAAAGGTTGGAGAAACAGTTTATCTTAATGGAATCTTCTTTACTGCCCGAGATGAGGCCCACATGCATGCTCTAGAGTATGCAAAGGAAGGAAGGAAAATCCCCTATGACTTTAAAGGTGCGGCAATCTACCACTGCGGGCCGATAATGGCAAAAGAAGGAGATAAATGGAGGGCAGTTGCAGCCGGCCCCACAACATCAACTAGGATGAACTCTTTAGAGCCAGAGTTCATTGAGAAGTTTAAAGTTTCAGCGATAATTGGAAAAGGTGGCATGTCAAAACCTACTGTTGATGCAATGCAGAAGTTTGGATGCGTCTACCTTGCCATCACAGGCGGTGCTGCAGTTCTTGCCGCAAAGGGGATAAAGGAAGTCTTAGGCGTAGAGTGGTATGAGCTTGGGATGCCAGAGGCATTGTGGGTACTAGTTGGAGAGAAATTCGGACCTCTCACAGTTGCAATTGATGCGCACGGCAACAGCCTTTATGCTGATGTAGAAAAGGAAGTTGAAAAAAATATACCAAAGGCGAAGGAGATATTAAAAATTTAAGGTGAACTTATGGAAAAATTATCAAAAGAAGATTTGATTAAAAAGGCATCAAAACCAGCAGAAGACGCCATGAAACTCCACCCTTTTTACAAGGGAAAAATTGAGATTGCGTCAAAGGTATGTATACGAGATTTCACAGATTTTGCTATATGGTATACGCCAGGAGTTGCAGAGCCTTGCAAGGCAATTTTTAATAATAAAGAGACAGTTTTTGACCACACAAACAAAGGAAATGCAGTTGCAGTAGTTTCTGATGGTACAAGAGTGCTAGGCCTTGGTAATATTGGTCCTGAGGCCGCAATGCCTGTCATGGAGGGGAAGGCCCTATTGTTTAAATATCTTGGAGGTGTAGATGCATACCCAATTTGCCTTGACACAAGGGATCCAGACAAACTAATTGAAACTTGTAAGTTAATCAAACCAACATTTGGCGGTATCAATCTAGAAGATATTGAAAAGCCTAAGTGCTTCTTCATTTTGGATAAACTAAGGGCTGACAAAGAAATGGACATACCTGTTTGGCATGATGACCAGCAGGGTACTGCAACAGTTGAAGTTGCCGGTGCCATAAACGCACTAAAGGTTGTTGGAAAGAAACTAAATGAAGCTAATATAGTTCTAGTGGGAACAGGTGCAGCCAACATCGCAACTTCAAGAGTCTTAGTTGCAGCAGGTGCAAATAAGAAGAATATCGTTGCAGTTGATTCAAAGGGAATACTAAATGCAAATAGGGCTGACCTTGAAGCAGACAAAACAAATAATCCCTTCAAATGGGACCTATGCATCAATGCAAACAAAGAGCAGAGAACTGGCGGAATAAAAGAGGCCCTAAAAGGAGCTGATATCTGTATAGCGGCATCTAAACCCGGACCAGATACAATAAAGAAAGAAGAGGTAAGCGGGATGGCAAATGATGCGATACTATTTGCATCAGCAAATCCAATGCCAGAGATATGGCCATGGGAAGCAAAGGAGGCTGGGGTTAGAATCGTTGGAACAGGGAGAAGCGACTTCCCAAATCAGATCAACAACTCAGTGGTATTTCCAGGGATATTTAGGGGCGCCCTAGACGTTAGAGCAAGAACCATAACTGATGAGATGTGTGTTGCAGCTGCGTTTGAGATTGCTAAGACTGCTGAAGATAAAGGGCTTTCAGATGAGTATATAGTACCAAAGATGAGTGAGTGGGAAGTATTCCCAAGAGAAGCTGTCGCAGTTGGAATGAAGGCAATTGAGCAGGGCATTGCAAGAGTCAAATACAATAAAAACGAACTCTATGAAATCGCTGAAAAAACAATCAAAAAAGCAAGGGACGAAACACACATGATGATGAAGCATGGCGTTATAGAGATGCCGCCTAAATAAAAATAATTTATTTTTTTATTTAATAAACATCAAGATTAATTTATTTCTATATTCTATTATTTCCTTTTCTTTCAATTTATCAACAAAATCAATAATATCTGAATTAAAAGATTCTGCCATCATAATCATTTCAAATGTAACTTCTTTTGTAATATGAAAATCTACATAATACTGATTATCTATTCTTTCTCTTTTTGCACGTTCTAGCCTTGTTGTGTCTATGCCAAATATAGATTTTAGAAGCATTATACTGGCAATATGATTTTCAGATTTTAAACCAATTAGATAAAATAGGGCTAAAACAGAATGATACATTGAATAGTAAGTTAAAGCAATGGAATCATTTAGATTTCCTGCCTCTGCTAAAATCTTTGAAGAACTTAAAGATTCTTCAGACCTTTTAGGTAAGCATTTTTAAGATTCTCACTTGGCTCTACTATCTGAATCTTTTTCTCATCGAAAAGCTTAGCTAAAAAATCTGTTTTTATCATAGAATCTTTCAATTCCTTTTATAATGACATGATTTGCTTCGATTTCCTTAATTAATAAGTTTTCTCTATCATATCTCCCAATTTTAACGCTTAATCTTGAGTCTATTATTTCAATTTCTTTTTTTATACTGTAATCTTCTGTTTCTATATAAATATCTATATCGCTTTTTTCTGATGGCGCATCTTTAGCATATGATCCAAATAAAACTGCCATTTCGATATTTTCTTTGTCTATTATTTTCTTTATTATGCCCTTTAGTTTCGGATACTTTTTCAAAAACAACATTAGATTGTAACTCTCAGATATTATTACAAGGCTTCTCGCTTCAAGACTCTTCTTAATAAAGTAAGTGTAGTTCTTTCCTTCTACACTATAATCAACTAAATTTTCTTTGTAGAGTTCATCGAGCCTTCTTTTAACAAAAGTTTGATTTGTCTTTAGCCTTCTAGCTATTTCCCTAATATGGCTTTCTTCCTTAAGAAGTGCAAGCACTATATCATATTCGTTACAATTTTGTAACATATGTAACAAAATTATTACAATATTATTTAAATCTTTTTGTTAAACTAATCATATGGAAATGTTCGCTAAAATAAAAATTGCGATGGCACCTAAATAATAAATTTATTTTTTTATTTAATAATTCTGAACCATATTACCTAAGGCACCTAACAATTTAAGAAAAGTATATTAGTGTGTGCTTCTTTTTTTTATACCAATTAAGGTCATTCCTACAATATTATCGTTTTCTTCATTATATCTTATTATAACGCCATTTCCCAAATCCTCACTAATTGCCTTTGAGGGTTTTCCAAAACTGAGGTATAGGACATCCACTTCTTCATCGTAATCAAACTCAACGTCACTGTAAATTTTCTTTATGCCTTCAATCATATTTATTTTCTGGCTTCCCATAATATTTCTCTCTCCCTTAACTTTTTCGTTATATATGCAGTTATGATAAAGCCATCCACTTCATCTTTATAAGGAACAACTATATACTTTCCTTCTTGACCTTTTATTTTCTTTATAGATATTGATTCCCCAAAATCACCATTAATACCTTATCAGGGTGTTCAATGGTATTGAGAACTTCATCAACAAGGAAAACCATTTCTGGATGGCTTGAGGTAATATGAACCCATCTTTCTTCCGTTAATCGTATCCTATTCCCTTTATAGGATAAGGCTTCCTTCGTCAGCAATAGTGTGCATATTAAGTTAATAAAAGTTTTTATCCAACGATGGGCCGCGATATTCTGAATCACTTCTTTCCTTTTGAAAAGAACTCAATAGCTTCTTCTAGCTCTTTGTGTGACTTGGCGTATTCTCTTATGTCAATTCCTTTTTGATATGCTTCGCATGCCTGGACCAGTGCCTTTGCACCGGCTGTTGTACCTCTTGGATGTGCGTGACAACCTGCTCCCATTGTTGTGATAAAGTCAACATTTCCCATTACGTCGATAAAGGGTTTTAGTAAAGTTGGGTTTAGCCCTCCAGAGATAATTGGGCAGCACTTTTTCATGCCTCTCCAGCTGTCATCTTCTAAAATAACGTGGTGTGCAGTATCTGCCTGAGCAAGAGCCACGGCATCTTTGTCACCTTCAAATATCTTTGACCATTCCTGCTCAAAGAAGTGCCCTTTGTCTTTAAAATGCAAAATATTAACTGCAGCAACTATATCTTCTTCTGGGCTACCTTTCATCTTTCCAACACCCGCAGTTCCAGTATGGATCCCTGATGCGCCGGCAAGTCTTGCAAATTTAGAGAGGACCAATACTGAAAATCCTAAAGGATTTTCTGGCCTAGTAAAAGCGCCATGTGCCGCTCTGTGGAAGTGTATGAATACATCAGGATATTTTCTCCTTAATGTTTGGACTGCCATCCAGCCAGCTGTTATTCCATCAATTAAGAATGCGTAACTTCCAGGCTCAAATCCAGCATTTCTTATAAGTTCGCATCTTTCAATCATCGTGTCATAATCTGCAGCAGAAACATTAAAGGAGTGGACTTTTTTCTCCCCTGTTTCCTTGACCGCTTTGTCCATCGCCTCTTTGACATTCTTTACCATCTTATCATATGGACAGAAATCCTGGTTAGCCTGTGGCTCGTCATTTTTAACAAAATCTCCTCCACCTACCCAGAAATCATAGGCTGCTTCTGCATACTCTGCCGAAGTTAGTCCCATTTTTGGTTTAATAATAGTTCCAAGAATTGGCCTATCGTAGACGTTTAGATATTTTCGCATGTCATCAAGAGTATAGCTTGGCCCGTCATACTGTTCAAGCATAGCTGGAGGAAACCAGACATCAAGTAGCTTTAGTGCACTTACTTCCTTCATCCCAAGGACATTTCCAACTACATAAGTCAATATATTCTGTACATTTCCTCCCCTGTCAAACAGCCTCCATGGATAGGCGATCCAGACAAGATTCTTATCCTGATCAATTTGATAAACTAGGGCGTTCATCTCCTTTGAGAAGGGAGTTTCTGTTTTTACATTGAAATTTGTGCCTGTGGAGGACTCTGCTGCAACTTCTGCTGCCGCTTGGAGTATATTTAGGCTTCCTCCAGATAATAAATGAAAAACTCCAAGGAGATACTCTCCATTTTTAGGATTAGGCAGGTCAAAATTCACATACCCATTTTGATGTATGTTAAGTGTCTTAATTAACTGTTCTTCGTTTATTTTTTCCATAATAATCAACTGTTATTAATTATTTATATAATTTCCCCATTAAATAGAGATGCCAGACGATATAATTATTTTTATCCACCCATAAGTTTTAATAACTATAATTAGTAAATAATTGTGCCATGAGGAGAGAGATTGAACTTTGGTGGCTTCAAGCAAAAAAGGATTTTTCAGTAGCTGAGATACTTTTTGAAAAGAATCAGTATTACATGGTTGCCTTTTTGTGTCAACAATCAATTGAGAAAGGATTGAAAGCCCTTCACTTAAAGAAAAATAAAAGACCCGCTGATTTTACTCATTCTTTAGTAACTCTTGGAAACGCATGCAAAGTTCCTGATTCTCTTATGCTAATATTAAGGAATTCTACTCTTGATTTTATTATGTCAAGGTACCCGACGCTTCAGATGAACTTCCATATGAAATGTATGACAAAATTATAGCATCTCAAAGAATTGAGGGTGCAAAAGAGGTTTTAAGATGGATAGAAAAAGAGCTAGGACTCTAGAAGATCTTGTTAAACAGATAAAGGAGAAATATTCTCCTGAATTGGTTCTGTTATTTGGTTCAAGGGCAAGAGGAGACAATCTTATCACAAGTGATTATGACCTTATCGTTGTTAGTAAAAACTTTATTGGAATACCTTTCTTAACTAGGCTATTTTTGATGCAGGATTTGTGGGATGGGGAGAGACATCTAGATGCGCTCTGCTACACTCCAGAGGAGTTTGAAAGAAAAAAACAGCAGATGGGAACAGTTCAACAGGCTTCTATAGAGGGTATAGCTCTTTGAGTAATTTGGTAAGAAGATTGATCTCTTAAAAGTCTGGAAGCCTTAAAAAAACTAGAATCCTAAAGGAAGTATCCTATGCCTCTTAGAAAAAATTGTGTTATCTTTAAATATATATCATGAAAATAGATTTTAATGAAAAAATCAAATATGAGCAACAATAAACTATCGGAATTGATGGCCGATAAGGAAATTAGGATAAGCGGAGAGATAATAGTCGCTTTTCCGCAAAAAAAAGAAAGAAAATCATTCTTCAAAAAACAAGTTGATGTTGATGAAAAGAAATGGGACCAGCTTGTAGAAGGCAAGCGAAATTTTTAGCAGATTATACATAATAAAAATCTTATAGCAATACTTAAAAACATGCAATTGTAGTAATATTTATGGGAATAATAATCCATGCAAGGATAAAAGACGGAATTATTTATCCTCTTGAGAAGATTGACTTAGACGACAGGGAAGTCTTAGTTCAGATATTGAAAGAGGACGATCCCCCATTCAAAACTAAAATAAAAGCTTCAAACGAAATGGTAAAACAGATATTAGAAGAAGAATTAGATTTACTTTTATGATGGTTTTCATGAAACTTAACGAATTCATAGAAGACAATATATTTTTAGATAGTAATATTTTCATCTATTCCATTACTTCAACTGGAAACTTTAAATCGTGTAATTTATTATTAAACAAAATTAAATCTGGTGAGATTACAGGTTATATCAATCCTATTGTAATTTCTGAAGTTTATCATAAACTACTCATATTAAATGTGTCTAGGGAGTATGAAACACCAATCCATAATTCTATAAAAATAATAAAAAATAATCCCGATGTTCTTAATAAAATTGAAGGGCCTAGAAAAGCTGTTCTTGAGATATCTAAAATAGAAGATATTAAAGTTTTGGATATCAATGAAATAATTTTAGAGAACTCTTACTTATTTTTAGATACTCTTTTGATTAATGATGCGATCCATGCGGCCACGTGCAAATACTATGACATTAATAATATTGCCACAAATGACAGCGACTTTGAAAGGGTCGATTTCTTAAAAGTCTGGAAGCCTTGAATATTATTTAACTTCAAACATCAATATCCAAGACCTTTTTTAACTTCGGCCCAGTTTTTTGCTTTCCCCAAATTCATTTCTTTTAAAGACTCGTTTAATTCCTCAATTTCATCTTGCTCAATATCTTCTTCTTTTACCAAGGCGTATTTTATTTCATCGAGTTCTTCCTTTATCAAAACAATCTCATTATATATTTTTTCAAGCAATTCAGACCTTTCAATTGTAGACATAATCTCCCTCTATTAAGTGAGTTTGTCATACTATTTAATTATAACTATTTTCCTTCTTTAGTATGAAATTGAATCTAAAAGTAGTAAAAATATGTATCAGATTATCTTCCAGAAAGCCCTGTGATAATCTGCTCTGCCCTTACTAAAATGTACTGTTTCATAGTCGCGTTCTGGTCGATCATATTTTGATTAATCGCAGTAACTGTTGGTGTTGATAAAAGCAAAAATGATAGTAGCAGTATCACTAAACCTGCATACATGAAGGCGAAATTTACGGACGTTCCTATGTACCTTTTAGATAAGAAATATAATCCTACAGTTGGAACTCCTAAGACTATGGCCATTAATGATATTGCGGGAAATGCGTATATCAAAAAAGATGTGAGTAGCATTATTATACATGCCAAAGAAAGCGGCAATACCCTTTTCTTGTCTTCTCTAATTAGGTGTATCAAGTTTTGAGTGTTGTTCTTGTAATAAAGAAACATCAGGGCATACCCAATGGCTATTGCCATCACAAATATTATTGGGAATCCCTCCAGAGTGTTTGTGAACAAAAACCAGCCGCTTGAAAATTTTAATACTTGAAGTGATGATATTGTAATTACTGAGAGGGTCTTTCTACTCTTCCACCTAATTGATGGGTGGGAATAGCATAGATTTAGCCCAATTACTAGGATGTATATTATAAAGAAATTTAATCCTGAAAGGAGCGCTAGCGCCGTACCTAAAATGGCAAACAATTTGAGCAGTATTATGGATTCTTTTCTTGACATTGTGCCGTTTGCAACTGCCTTCCACCTGATCTTCATTGAGTTGTGTTTGTCTTCTTTTACATCTGTTAGATCATTGAATAGGTATATTGCACCTAATCCAATGCCAAGGCCTGATGCTGCAATTATGCATGTTAAAATGTTGTACTCTCCTCCGGCCATTGCAAAAAGTATTACGCCAAAAAGAAATTGCAAGGTGTTTTTTGGTAGATTTAATGCAGCAGAATTATATATCAGCGCTTCTCTCTTCATGAGTTCTTTCGATATGACAAGTATTTATAAATGATTTGGTTTTAAGTGAGATATTATAATAGTATCTATTCGTTAATTGATAAGGCCTCTCTTAAATAATTCAGTGCTTTTTCTCTCTCAATATCTATGATTGGACGAACAGATTCAAAATCAACATCAAATACTCGGTTATTATTCTTTATGTTAACATCTTTTCTATTGTTTAAGTCAAACTTATCTAGTAAGGTTTCAATTCTTGAATACATTGAAAAATTTTTAACTGTTCTCTCAAATACAATGAAAGGCCTTTCCAATAAAATAGAAAATATAGTGCCGTGATAAGAATCGGTACAAACTAAACTTGCTGAATTAATATAATCTATAAATTCACTTGGTCCTATAATATAAGTTTTTGAGTTTCTAGGGTTATTTAGATTAATGATTTTTAGATTGTTATTTTTTGCAATATCTTTTATTTTTAGTTTTGCATTTTGATTTATATCGCCTATAAAATACGTTAAAAGATAATTGCAACTAGGTTTGTGCTTTGATTTTTTCCCAATTGCTAACCACTTATTTTTAGTAATCATAATTGTTGGGTCAAGTGTAACTATTACATCTTTACCTGTTAATTCTTTAACAATACTAGCTCCATCTTCTTCCCTAACGGAGATCCTATGCATTTCAGAAAGCCACAATCTATAATTCTCAATATAGATTGGAGGTATTCCAGATAATCCAAAGCTGGCCGAATATGCTACTCTTTTGTTTTGGGAGGCAAATGTTAAGAAGTATATAGGCGATCCGTTTGTATAAAACGGATTCCAAATTTGATCACTGCCGGCAATAAAGTAATCATATTTATCATCTAAGTTTTCTGGAATATTACTCTCAGAAAGGATATAATTTGTTTCTTTTATATAATATAATGAAAAGTCTTTAAACGTTTTTATCCTTTTTTCTTGATTTGATTTATTCTTCACCTTATTTAAATAAGTTGAGGTTAATAAAAGAATTTTTTTAAATGCCTTAAGATTTAGTCCACTTCTGCGAACCTTACTTGCCATTGCAATTATCTTTTTGATCCCTTTTGTTTTATTTATTTTTGAATTTTTGGGGGTATGATCAACAAGAATAGTTTCTACAAAAAATCCTAAGGATGAAAAAACTTCTTGTGTGGCATAGTTCTGTAACCTGTTTCCGTAATTTGTATATCCATTTAGTGTTATTATGGCTATTTTTTTCATGTTTATCGACTTTATTAGATATATTTAATAGGATCTATATAATGTTTGATTTACGCAACTTTTTATAAGTGAGATTGAATAACTTAGAGTTTAATCCTACATAGGTACATTTTTCTACCAAACGATCAAATGAAACCTTTTCCAAATCTTTAAAAAATATCTTTCTTTTAGGGCTGTATTTAACTGATTCCTTAGCGGATGAATTAAATGCTATTGCTTTATTAATGTCAACGGCCTTGTAAATAGTTCTTTCTTTAAGTTTATTGAAGATTAGTTCGCCTTTATTGCTATTTATAAAAATAAGTGACGTTCCTCTATCATCGTCCATATCGGGGAGTAGATTTTTTATTCCCCAAAAATCTGCAAGCGTGATGTCACTTTGCCTGTGTAATGTTTTAAAGTTGCATGAATAGCAAGAGGGTCTTAAGCATAAATTGTTTAAGAATGCCTTCATAAATGGATCGTTTCTATGTATCTCTTCGTATTTTAAATCGTTTTCAAATAAAATTGATATGGAAAAGTTTTCCCAGCCTTTTGTTTTTTGTCTAAATGAAATTCTAAGTGGTGGCGCGCCGAAACGTTTTTCTTGGTATGCAATATATTTTTGCAACACAAGTGGAGAGGGGACTCCATGGCAAATGATATCAACAGATAATAAGTTATCGTAATCCTTACCCAAGTAAGACTTCAAACCCGCAATCTGGCATGGAGTTCCAGAGTATAGGACTTCTATTCCTTGTTTAAGAAAATACTCTGCCTCTTTATAGGTATTGCCAACTTTACTTTGAACATATTTTGAACCACGAAATCCTTCGAGATTTTGTTTTTTATCAACATGACTATGTAAGGCCTTAAAATGATTATCAAATCCAGATCCAAAAACAACGCCTTTTTTATCAATTACATATTCTGCAATCAGTGTAAATAGGCCCCCCGAAGAACTCTGGGACCTTATAGTTTCATCTTTGTTAATACATGCATATGCACTTGGATTATTTTGAACTTTTACAGGATTTATGATGGGGCATACTTTAAGACATAGATTGCATTTTTTACATTCTTTCACGTTGCAATTAGCATAAATAAAACCTTCGGCATCATTTTCCATAGTAATGCATTTTTGTGGACATGCGTTGAAACAAGCATGACATCCAACACATTCTTTTTTATTATCTAACATTTAAGCTTCCCCATAAAACAAAACATGTTTTAAATGCGGCTTTCAATACCATATAGTTTGATATCATATATAAAATTATATCTTTCAAAACATTTGGAAGGAAACATGAAAAATATTACTATTCTACACCTATAATCTTAAAAAATAGAGATATTTCGATTATATGGGACAAATGAGCGAGCACAAACTTTTTGCACAGAGGGCGGGTTTAATCAGCTTTACTTATGTTATAATCTATCTCATGAGAATATTACTTGTACCTATTCTAACAAAAAATATGCCTATTGAAGAATACGGCACTTGGGTTCAAGTAAATGCAACTCTAGCATTAATTCCCCCATTACTTGGGCTTGGATTACCATTTGGGCTAGTAAGATTTTTACCTTCTAATAAAAACAAGAACGATTTGCAAGAAGGATTTTATTCTGTATTTTTTGTTGTTATATTGGTAAGTGGAATAGCTTCTTTCCTATTTTTATTCTTTTCAAAACCTTTGGCCATGATTTTATTTGATAATAATATAGAAGTAGCAACGATAATCCCAATAATATTCTTTATTGAGTCCCTAATAAATATACCAATAAGTTTATTCAGAGCATTGCAGAAAATTAAAAGGCACTCAATTTTTTTAATTCTTGATATGGCTTTTACAGTTTCTTTTGCTTCGTATTTTATTCTTTTAGGTTATGGAATATTTGGTGCTGTATCTGGCCTTTTAATATCTAAGATACTGGTACTCGCCGGAATGATGATTTATGTATTAAAAGATATTGGATTTATTTTTCCAAAATTTATTAATTTAAGAGAATATCTTAATTTTAGTATTCCTATGCTACCAAATAATTTTTCAAATTGGATATTAAACTCAAGTGATAGGTATGTAATAACTATTTTTTTAGGAACTGCTTTTACTGGATACTATGCCCCAGGGTATACTGTGGGGCACTTGATCTCAATATTCTCTGCTCCATTATTTTTTCTTTTGCCGCCTGTGCTTTCCAAGTACTATGACGAAAAAAAGTTTAATGAATTTAATAAGGTTCTAAGATATTCCACAAAATACTATCTATTAATTGCTATACCTTCTGTTTGTGGACTATCGATACTATCAAAGGCTATCCTGAGAATTCTTACCACCCCTGAAATTGCTAATATTGGATATTTGATTACCCCATATACTGCAGTAAGTTATCTTTTGTATGGTTTACAAGTTATGATTGGATATATATTAATGGTTGAGAAAAAAACTAAGATAATTGGAAGTGTAATGTCCATATCTGCAATTATGAACCTAGGGCTAAACATTATTGTAGTTCCAATAATGGGTATTGATGGGGCTGCATTAACAACTTTAATTTCATTTATTTTTGCCTTCTTGATAATTTTATACTGTTCATCAAAAGCAAAATTATTTAGATTTGATATTGGGTTTATAATGAAGAGTGTAATAGCATCTATTATTATGTCTCTTATGATTATTTATCTAAATCCAGTTGATATATTTCCATTGATACTTTCAATCTTTTTAGGGGCCCTACTTTATTTTGGAATTATTATGGGATTAAAAGGAATCAAAAAAGAAGAGATAAAGTTTTTCTTAAATTTAGTCTCAAAATAAGATATTATTATTCTAATAAAGGAAATAATATAAACAAGTTATTAGTCAGTATTTCTATGAAAAAAGTGGTACACCTTTCTATAAGGCATCCATTACACGATCACAGAATTTTCTATAAAGAATGTACTACATTAAAAAATAATAATTTTGAAGTATACTTAATTGTTCCTCATGAGAAAAATGAAGTCCAAAATGGTATAAATGTGGTAGCTTTGAAAGAGTACCCAAAAGGAAAAGATAATTTACTCAAAAATATTCCTAGAACTCTTTTGTATTCTTTGAGAATTAATGGAGATTTGTACCATATTCATTGTCCAGAATTGGTACCTATTGGCATTATACTTAAGATTTTTAGAAAGAAAATAATTTATGATGTTGCAGAAAATTTTCCGGCTCAAGTTTATCAAAGAAATTGGCCGAATTTCCTAAAAATATTTGTCTCTAATTTGTTTAGATTTTATGACTACCTTGGATTAAAATTATTTGATTCGATAATTGCGGCTGAGCCAATAATATATTCTAGATTTCCACCTTCTAAGACTACTTTAATACGAAATGTGCCAATATTAAAGATGATCGATGATGCTAAACCTATCCATTTATCTGATTTTTCGATAATATACGTTGGTGGTTTAACTAGATTAAGGGGTATAAAGGAATTAATTGAGTCTATAGAAAGTTTTGGAGGAAGTGTAACTTTATTATTAATGGGAAAATGGGAAAGAGGATACATGGAAGAATGTGCAAAATTAAAAGGTTGGAATTATACAAAATATCTTGGGATTAAGCCTTTACAAGAAGTTTATCCTTATATTAAAGGATCCAAGATTGGAATGGTGACAATTTATCCAATGCCAAATTATACAGAAGCTTGGCCTGTAAAAGCATTTGAGTATATGGCTTGCTCTTTACCTACAATTATGTCAGATTTTGACTACTGGAAGGAAATATATACTAAAGTCGCAATATTCATAAATCCTAAAAATCCAGAGGACATAGCTGACAAAATTAAAATATTGGTCGAAAATAAAGAATTAAGAGAAGAATTAGGAAAAAAAGGAAGAAAATTAGTTGAAACAAAATACAATTGGGAAAAAGAAGCAGAAAAATTAATCGAGTTATACAAGGAGTTATCATAATAGTATATATGTGTTATATGCCACTTCTAGAAATTGTCACTTTTATATTTGATTATTCCCGATAATTATAAAAGATTAATTAAATACTTAATTTTTAATGAAAATAGCCCACCTCTCAGTTAGGCACCCCGCTTCAGATACACGAGTCTTCCACAAAGAATGTAAGATTTTAGATAAATTTGGATATTCAGTTTATTTAGTAGTTCCTCATGAAAAAGATGAAGAGATAGATGGAATAAATATTGTAGCTCTTCCATTACAGAAAAAAAGATTGAAAAAAATTTTTATTAATATTCCCCTTACCCTTGTCAAAGCTTTGAAATTAAATGCAAAGATATATCATTTTCATGATCCAGAATTAATACCTGTTGGAATTATATTAAAAATATTCAGAAAAAAAGTAATTTACGATATACATGAAGATTACTATTCTGATACTTTTGACAAAAATTGGCTAGGGGTACTCAAAAGACCTGTAGCCATATCACTTTTGATTTTACAAAAAATTGCTTTAAGAATATTTGATTATATTATAGCCGCAGAACCAAAGATTGAATCTAGATTTAAGAGTAACAAAACAGTATTATTGAGGAATTTTCCAATTTTGTCGATGGGAAATATATCAATCAATCCTAAAAAGAATAAAGATACGTTTACAATAATTTATGTTGGGTGGTTAACAAGAAATAGAGGCATTAAAGAAGTAATAGAATCGTTAGAATTTTTGGAAAAAGAAATTGAATTAATTCTACTTGGAAAATGGGAAGAAGGGTACAAAGAAGAATGTGAAAAACTGAAAGGGTGGGCTAAAACAAGATATTTGGGATATAAATCGCTTGAAGATACTTATTCTTATATTAATAATTCCAATTTAGGCATTTCTGTTTTATATCCTATTCCCAACTATCTATACTCTCTCCCTGTTAAAGCTTTTGAATATATGATATTTTCATTGCCAATAGTAATGTCAGATTTTTCATACTGGAAAGAAATTTATTCTGAATGTTCTTTATTTGTTAATCCTTATGATCCTAAAGATATTGCTGAAAAAATCAATATTTTGTTGGAAGATAAACATCTTAGAGAAAAACTTGGAAAAAGAGGAAGAGAATTAATAGAAACAGAATATAACTGGGAGAAAGAATCTGAAAAACTAATCCGGGCATACAAGGATTTATCTTAAAAGGAGAAATCATATTTACTAGCATAAGTATTATCTGAATATTTAATCAGAGGAGAAAATTTTGAGTAAAATTCTATTTGATATAGGACACCCAGCAGATGTGCACTTCTTCAAGAACCTTATATGGGAGATGGAAAAGAAAGGACACGAAATACTAATTACTGCAAGAAAGAAAGAAAGTACATTCGAGCTTTTGGATTATTACAACTTTGATTTCATTGGCTTAGGAGAAAATAAGAAAGGCCTAATAAAAAAAGCAGTTGGATTGGCACAAACAGATCATATGCTTTACAACATTTCTAGAAAGTTTAAACCCGATATTCTTACAGGATTTGCAAGCCCTTACGTAACTCATGTTGCGAAACTAATAGGAAAAAAATCAATTCTTTTCAATGATACGGAACATGCTTCTTTGAACAATAAACTTTCAATACCCTTTTCGGATTATTTCGTGACTCCCTCTTGCTTTATGAACGATTATGGAAAAAAACATATAAAATTCAACGGTTATAAAGAGCTTGCATACTTGCATCCTAAATGGTTTAAAGAAGAAAAGAATGTTTTAAAGGAATTAGATCTTGAGAAAAAAGAATGCTTTTATTTAGTGAGGAGTGTATCATGGGAAGCGAGTCATGATGTTGGGTATAAAGGCATATCAAAAGAAGAACTAAAGAAATTGATTAAACTTTTAGAAGAGCATGGGCGAGTATTGTTGAGCTCTGAATCAAAGGGCAAATTATTCAAAGATTATGAAATCAAAATACACCCAGCAAAAATCCATACATTAATGAATTACTGTTCGTTATATGTTGGCGAAGGCGCTACAATGGCAACAGAAGCCGCTATTTTGGGTAAGCCTAGCATATACATCTCTCCCCTAGTAGGGACGATGGGAAATTTTATAGAACTAGGGGAATATGGGCTTCTTTTTTCGTTTAAGACATTTAAGGAATCATTTGATAAAATTCAAAATATATTAAAAAGTGATTTTTCAAAAGAATGGGGCCAAAAGAAAAATAAAATGTTGAATGAAAAAATCGATGTCACATCTTTTATGATAAACTTCTTCGAAGGAAAAATATCTCAAAAACAAGAATAAAGTTAAATGTAATTAAACCTTATGTATAAACTAAAAATAATGAATATAGGGAGTACATAGGCAGAAAAATTACAATTTTAAGTATATTTACTTTAATAAGCATAATAGGGATAGTTATATTCCAGATAAGTATACAAGGAGATCCAATTTTATTGGGCCTTTGATTCGTATTGGGCACAATAGGCCTAATTATATCTATAGGTGTTGGGATATACTATAAACAGCAAGTTCTTAATTTAAATATAATGGGATAAATCCTAAAGACACCCTACACCCTTGTATGTAAATCCTTTTTCGTTCATTTCATCTTTATTGAAAATCCTTCTACCGTCAATAACAAGGGGATTACTCATAAGTTTTCTTGCTTTTTCTAAATCAATATCTTTGAATATATTATGTGATGTCATCACCACAAAAGCGTCAGCACCTTTTAATGCTTCATACATATCCTTAGAATAAGAAACTCCAAATGATTTAATGTATTTTTCATCGACATATGGGTCAACGACTGTTACAATAGCCCCCCTTTTGACTAGTTCAGAAACAAAGTGCTCAACAGGAGTTTCCCTGACATCACCAACATTTTCTTTATAGGAAAATCCCAATACGGCAACTTTTGAATTCTTAACTGATCTCTCCATATCGTTTAAGGCATCCCTCAAAAGCTCAAAGATGTGATGTGGCATATAGTCATTAATCTCTCTACCTGCAGTAATCACCTTTGAGTGGTATCCGAATTCTCTAGCTTTTGAAACGAGATAATACGGATCAACTGGCAGACAGTGCCCACCAACTCCAGCCCCAGGGTAGTAAACATTGAAGTTCCACTTTGTGCTTGCAGCCTTAATTACTTCAAGGACGTCAATCCCCATCTTCTCAAAAATCAGTGCAAGCTCATTCATTAATGCTATGTTCAAATCTCTCTGGATATTTTCAATGACTTTAGCTGCCTCTGCAGTCTTGATATCGCTCACCGTGTCTATTTGTGCTTTAATAACATATGAATAGACATCTTTTGTTATCTCTGCCCATTCTCTTGTTATGCCACCAACTACCCTATTCACATTATCAATTGTATGTTTTGTATCCCCTGGGTTGTATCGCTCTGGGCAATAAGCAAGTCCAAAATCTATCCCGGCCTTGAGACCAGAGGATTCCAATATGGGTTTAACAATATCATCAGTTACACCAGGATAGACCGTTGATTCTAAAATAATAAGTTGTCCTTTTTTTAGGGTTTTTGAAATATCCTCTGCAGCTGAAATTACATACGATAAATCCGGCTCCTTATCTTTTGTTATGGGTGTTGGGACTATAATCAAGACGATATCACTATCTTTAACTGCTTCAATTGTATCATTTGTGCAGTGGAATTTATTCTGCTCAACTACATTCTTTATCCTATCATCCAAGCCAAGCTCATTTAGATGTGAAACGCCTTTGTTAAGGCCGTTGACAATCCTTACAACTTTGTCCACACCATACACTTTGAAGCCTTTTTCTGCAAAATAAACGGCTGTTGGGAGTCCTACATATCCTAATCCTATAATAGAAATAACTGCTGTCTTATTCTTAATCTTCTGCTTTAGCGTTTCCATAAAGACCACTTAGTAATGATAATTTGTATAATTCATAATTTAAAATTTAATTTATAATTCTATCCAATAGATTAGAAATCGGGTATTTTAGGCATATTTCTCTTGTGCTCACTTTTTTCTATCATCTCTTCAATCTTTGTTTTTACCCCTTCACTTACAGTCTTTCCTTCGATATAGTTGTCAATCTCCTGGTAAGTTACCCCAAGCTCTCCTTCATCTGTCTGGCCCTTCCAAAGGCCTGCAGAAGGCGGCTTTTGAATTATTCTCTCAGATACCTTCAAAGTTTTTGCAAGAGAATAGACATTTCTTTTTGTCAGATTTCCTAAAGGAAGTAGATCGCACCCACCATCGCCATACTTTGTGAAATAGCCAAGCGTTAGCTCACTCTTATTCCCTGTGCCAACAACAAAATAGCTTAATTTATTAGCATAGTAATATAGTGTTGTCATTCGAAGCCTTGGCTTGATATTGGCAAGGGATAGATCCCTATCATCCCTCATGTGCCCAAATGATTCGAGGAGCGTATTGTATACCTTATCTAAATTCACAGTTTCATATTTTAGGCTAATCTCCTTTGCAACGGATTTTGCATCATCGATGTCGGCTTTATTGCTGTGGCAGGGTATTATAAGACCAAGAGAATTATCTGGAAAAGCCATCTTGCACAGGTAAGCTGTGACGGTAGAATCAATGCCGCCGCTTAATCCAAACACAACGCCTTTCCCACCACCAGAAATAACTTCATTTTTTAGCCAGTCTGAAAGCCTTGACGAAAGCTCGCTAGTCAAACTTTACCTCCATGTCTTCCTTAATGATGTTTAGAACAATCGAAGTAGAAACACTTTCAACATAATCAATTGATTGCATCCACCTGGTAAACCTTTCCAAGTGACTGCTGTTATTAAATCGTGCAATTATTATTGCGTCATATCCTCCAGTAACATCATAGACTGCAACAACATTGTTTTCAGCCTTGATCTTATCCTCTACTTCTTTTAATTTTCCTTTAGAAATGATGAGATGCATTATAGCTGTAAAGTCGTACCCACATTTTTCTGAATCTAAAACCGGCATGTACTTTTTTATAATCCCTGCATCCTCCATGGCCTTGACCCTCAAAGATATGGTCGTTATAGAGTGGCCTAACCTTCTCGCTATCTCAGAAAAACTCGTCCTTGCGTCCTGATTTAAAATCTTAAGTATACTTATATCAAGACTGTCCATACGTATTGGATAATCTTAAATTGTTAATAAATCTTTTGATTTTTATGAAGAAAATATTCATCTTGAAAGCGTCAAAGGCAAAAACTTCAAAGGATTTCTTGCTAAACGACCTGCCTGGTGACGGTGGCAGGATGGACATCGTCGCAAGGTGTGTAAACTCAGCTTTCTTCCTGTCACACGATTTAAGGAGGGATACAGAGTTTATTGTAGTGCTGGAAGGTGAACCTAATCCTCCAGTCACTTTAAGATTTGTCGGAAGTAAGCTAAGATATCTAAGCCCCGATGAGCGCTGCACAGGTGGGCTCATAAAGAAAGCTTTAGAAAATGTGACAGAAAAGGAAACAGAATCTACACCCGGTATATTCGTATCAAAGAAAAGTTTCACTCAAGTCATAAATGAAATTGATTGTGAAATAATCTACCTTCACGAAGAAGGGGAGGATATCCAAAGCTTCGATACCTCCTCAGATAAAATTTGTTTTGTGTTGGGGGATCATATGGGTCTTTCAGAAGAAGACGAAGCATTATTGAAAACTGCAAAACGAGTTTCAATATCGCCTATGGTACTCCATGCCGACCACTGTATAATAATAGTACATAACGTTTTTGATAGAAAAACTTATAAATAAGAAAAATCAATTACCAATGATGTCAGACGATAACATAGAGAATATACTAAAGTCATCGCTATGGATGGTCCTACTGACGATTCTAATGATATGGGCACCTGTGGTAGGCCCTATTGTAGCAGGCATTGTTGGAGGTAAAAGATCCAGGAGTATCAAAAATGCTATCGCCTCATTTTCTCTATGTGCGTTGATTGTCTTTATCATATTTCTTGTAATATCCTTTATCATAGGTGATTTCCTAGAGCCGGGCATTGTCATGAGGATTCCATTTACAGTTCCAAGAGGGACAAAATTATACATGCTTATTACTGCCGTCCTCTATATCTATCCGATATTCATAGGTGCAATCTTAGGAAGCGCCCTTACAGAAGATGGCATTAAGTTCCCTAAGTTTGAAAGGCCAAAGCCAAGAGAGAGAGAATATTACGAAAAGAGGTACTACCCTGAAGAAAGATACGTCCCAGAAACTTATCTTCCGATGGAGCGACCTAGAGGTCAATACGACCCTTACTATGACAACTATCCTGTGCCCCAAAGACCCCAGATTCCATCACTTCGCGTCAGAAGAGAAGGCTACTCTTGCGAAAGATGCGGGAGACCACTAATTAGGACAGAGGTAAGTGACAAGGGAAAAAGAGAAACAGTCTATAAGTGCGACACATGCCAGATTATGTATGACCTTGTTTAGGCAATAGCTTTTCTAATTTATCTTTGTTGGTTCGTGCTTTGTACATCATATATACCTTACAATTTAAATATATAGTTAAACATTATAACATGGTGAGAGGATGGATAGGGAAAAACTTCTTCAAAGGATAATTATTAATCCAAAAGTCATGACAGGAAAGCCAATCATAAAAGGCACAAGATTATCCGTACAATACATATTAAATCTATTAGCTAATGGCTATACAGTTGATGAAATATTGAAGGAATATGAAGGGCTAACAAAAGACGATATTAATGCTTGTCTTGTATATGCATCCGAAACAATTGAGAATACTACGTATATGCCACTTACAGAGGCAATTTAAAGAAGAATTACTTCTGTAGAGCTTCAGCACAAGGCTTTAGAGTGGCGTTAATTATTTAAATAATTAAAATTAGTTATTCTCATGGGCAATGTGGACAAAATTGTTCTATCAGACACCCCTAATCCTCTACTTCTAAAAGGTCTATCTAAAGTAGAACGTAAAGAAAAAATCAAAAGAATGTTAATGGATTGGTTTTCTGAAAGAGAAAAAGGTTTTATTTCTGAGGCCGCCGAAGAATTGGGAATAGAATACGAAGAAGCATTTGAAGCTGGAAAAGAGCTCATCTCCGGAGGATATTTAAGTTGAAACTTTTCTCTTTGGGGGACTGTTTACATGCCGACACAGTTCGTATTAGGGCAAGAAATTGATATTAAAAAGAACCCAGTTCCCGGATCTTCCCGCCATAGGAAGATGGAAGCTATAGCCAAAGAAGATGTTTACTGTTTTATCGAAAAAGAACTATCCAAATCTAAAGACTATTTTTAGAACAATAAGGCTCAACAATTTTATGAATTCTATTCTAGATTTAATCTTTCTTATACATCGAATTAATAAATTTCGAGTGCTGTTTGCTCCACTCTTTATTTGGTGTTTTCCTTATCCATTCTGCGTAAAATTCTGCAAACTCTATCTTTTGCTTGAAGTTTCTTTCCTTTTCTTCTTGAAGCTCCTTTAGAATTTGCTCCCTGTTCTCATCGAATTTTTTTCTTTCAGATTCCTTCATCTCTTCACCAAACAATTCTTCAGTTTACCTTCTACCTTAAAATATTTAGCCCAGTATTCAAGTTCCTCCTGTTTTATATAGTTGTGAAATATTTTATTTAAGTGAATTGCATCTATAATATCCTTTTCACTTCCCAGATAGAGTTTGTATGCTATCTGGATTTCTATGGGGGAGATATATAGTAAATTCTTATCCAATTCAACTTTTAATCTGTTATCCAATACATATTTCTCTACTTCATTTTTTATTATTTTAAACTCAATGTTGGGTATAATCTCATTCTTCTTAGATATTCTTATCCCTAAATTTTCACTTAGCATCTCATACAAACCTTCTTTGTCTTCAGGATTAAGAAAGTCGTATCTATCTTCAATTTCACTGAAGAAGTTTAAAAATTCAGATTTAGTTATTTTTTCAATTAATATATCGATATCTTCAGTACCCCTGGACCTACCGAATAATATGGCAACGTAACCGCTAACTATGACATACTTAAAATGATTTTTTAGTATGTCTACAAAATCCAGTACAAACTTATCAAGATCTGATAGGGATATATTTTTCAATATTATCGAATCTTTTGAATACTCAATTTCCATTCAATCTTAATTGAATTAACTATTATTTAATTTTATGGTTTGAACAAAATATAAATATATAAATACTTTAAATATAAGTATAATTCATGAACGAGGTAGATATCCAATCTAAATTCCAGAGTCTTTCCCCAGAATTAAAAAAAGAAGTTTTAGATTATATTGACTTTCTTATATCAAGAAATAAAAATAAAAAACAAAAAAACTTACTTTTGAGTGGCAGGGCAAATTGTCAGATCTTAAAGAGGAATTTACTTCTGTCGAGCTTCAGCACAAGGCTTTAGAGTGGCGCTAATGTATCTCCTTGACACAAATATACTGCTAGAGATTTTATTGAATCAAAGAAAAGCATAAAAATGTAAAGAATTTATAGATCATAATATAGAAGAAGTAATCATAAGTGATTTTTCTTTACACTCAATAGGGGTTATTTTACTTAGATACGAAAAGGAAGAAGCTTTCAATGTTTTTATTAGAGATATAGCGCCTACATTTAAAATTTTATCGTTGCCTTTGAGCGTATATGCCAATATTTATGAATTGAAAAGAGAGTATGACTTAGATTTTGACGATGCGTATAATTTTAAAATCTCAGAATTCTTTAATCTAATTCTAGTTACAATGGACAAGGATTTTGGCATAATAAAAGATGCAGATATTTTATTCTTATAACTCTTATTTTAAATCATTATAAGTTTGAATTTAATTAAAGATAGAAAAAAAATAAATTATTTCTTCTTGAATTTCTTTGTGTAGATTAAAGCCCCAGCTGCTAAAATTATCAAAATAGGAATTGCTATGTAAATTGGATTAAACGATGAGCTCTTCTCAGGTTTTTGCATTGAATCTACATCAAGGAAATAAACATAGGTGTCAGTTGAGCCTGCTATGACATTTTTCCCGTCAGGCGTTATTGAAACTGACCAGATTTTTCCGTCAGTTTTGAATTCTTTTAAATGCTCTCCAGATTTTGAGAATATATGCACTTTATTATCCCAAGAGCCTACGGCGATATAGTTGCCGTCAGGCGTTATTGAAACAGAAGAAACAGTATATCCTATCTTTTGATTCCACAATAGTTTGCCTTGGCCATCAAACAAGAACACCCTATAGTCCTTTTGAGTCTCCTCGTCTGACTCAAAGCTACCTGTTCCACATACGAGGTATGATGAGTCAGGTGTTACTGCGACAGAGATAACAGGCATTTTTGCATCGTATTTCCACATTAAAAATCCCGATCTAAGAAGATAAGCGTGATTATCGGAAGAAGCCACAGCCATAGTTTGACCATCTGGCGTCAGTGAAACATAATTAACTTTTCCATCGGTTTTATAATCCCAAAGAGGCCTTCCATCCTTGTAGATCATGGCATAGACATCAGATGAGCTACCTCCAATATAGTTGCCATCTGGAGTTATTGTTAGAAAACCACCTTTTACGGATTTGAAATCTTTTAAATAATTCCCAGATGTTGAGAAAATATATACTCTTTCCCCAACTACAGAAGAAACATTTGCCAAATCCTCGGAAAAAACAATTGAAGTTATTCTCTTTCCCATATCGTGCTGCCATAAAACTGACCCAGATTTGTCAAAAAAGTAAAAAGATCCATCAATTGAACTTGCTGCGCTATAATCGCCTGTTGTCGTGACGGAAGTTCCCCAGCTGCTTAGTTTGTATTTCCAGCTTACTGGATCTGAGTTTTCTTCTGCAATCAATAATCCAGAAGAAGCTATTATGCCAAAAACTAATAAAATGACTATTAATTTTTTCATAGAAGAAGGAAAAAAAATTGATATATAAATATATCTTCAGCGCTCAAGTTTTCCAGAAATAAATTCCTCAACTTTGATCTTTGCTTCAGAGTCTGAGTACTGGATTAGTGGGTGCTTCATTGTGTAGCTTGAGATTGATGTGAGGGGTCCGCCTATCTTCCTATCAAGGCCTAGTTTTGCACATCTTATTGCATCAATTGCAACGCCTGCAGAGTTTGGCGAGTCTTCTACTGAAAGTCTAAGCTCTAAGTTCAATGGTATATCCCCAAAGCCTCTTCCTTCCAGTCTCAAAAAGCAGAGCTTGTTGTCATTTAGCCATGGCACATAATCGGAAGGGCCGATGTGGATGTTGTCTGGATGCAAGGCCACATCAAGCTGTGATTGCACTGCTTCAGTTTTTGATATCTTTTTGGATTTTAATCTATCCTTTTCAAGCATGTTGAGAAAGTCTGTGTTTCCGCCAGTATTAAGCTGATACGTCCTGTCAACAATTACACCTCTGTCCTGGAACAATTTTGTAAGGACTCTGTGAACTATAGTTGCGCCAAGCTGCGATTTAATATCGTCTCCAACTATCGGAAGCCCTTTATCCTCAAATCTTTTTGCCCATTCTTCATTTGAAGCTATGAAGACCGGCATACAGTTTACAAATGCAACGCCTGCTTCAAGGGCTGCTTCGGCATAGAACTTTGTAGCTTTTTCAGATCCCACAGGCATATAATTTATGAGGACATCGACCTTATTCTTTTTAAGTTCTGATACAACGTCACACGGTTTCTCATCAGAAACTACAAATCTTCTATCCTCGGCGTAGTCACCCATGTGTGCAGCAAATCCATCTAGAACTGGGCCCATCATTACCTGTGCCCCAAATTTAGGAATGTCTTTATAAATCGTTTTGGTGCAGTTTGGGCTTTGGAATATAGCTTCGCTTATGTCTTTTCCTACCTTTCTTTTATCAATATCAAACGCGACGACAAATTTTAAATCTTGAGGTCTGTAACCCCCTAGATTCTCGTTCATCAAACCAATAATCTGTTTTGTGCCATTATTTCTGTAATATTCAATTCCTTGAACAAGTGATGAAGCGCAATTGCCAACTCCTGCAATTGCAACCCTAATTTCTCCCATATAGGTACCTCCTAAAAGATGATACGATATTTTTTATAGTATTATAAAGATTTAAATAGTTTATGGTCATAAAATATTAAAGGTGCTTAAATGCCTCTCGAAAGACTCAAAAAAAAGCTTACAACTGAGGTCTTATGGATATATATCCTAAGCCTGTTATCTGAAAAATCCATGTATGCCTATGAAGTTAAGGCCGAAATAGAAAAAAACTTTTCATTTGCCCCTGCTAGAATAACAAGCTATATCGTACTATACAATCTTGAAAAAGGAGGATATGTCACCTCAGAATGGGAAGATTCAGGACACGGCAGACCAAACAGGAAATATTACATAATTACAGATTCTGGGAAAGAACTTCTTGAAGAGGGTAAAAACTTCATAAACTTAGTTATTTCAAAGATAGGATAGCGTAAAAGTTTTATTGAGTTGTACTTATTCTTTTCCATGAAGGATAAAAGAGCACATACAGGAGAACATATATTTTTTAGATCACTTTCTAAAGTAATCCCGGAAGTATCCCTTGATAAGATTTCTATAAAGGAAGAAAAAAATGCACTTTATATTAAATATCCTGGTGATTTTAGCTGGGAAAAGCTTCTTGAAGCTGAAAAGCTTACAAACAAGATCATTTTGGAGAATAGAAAAGTAATTGTCCACAACTCTAGGAAAGAAGAAGTCGTCACTAAATTTCCAGGAATCAGAATAAAAATTGATAGGATACAAACTGAAGAGGTCAGGATTGTTGAAGTTGAAGATTATGATTTTGCAGCCTGCTCCGGAGAGCATGTGGATTCCACTAAAGAAATTGAGTTCTTTCTTCTAACTAAAGTTAATAAAACTGGAGACAACTCATACAGATTAGAATTTGAGGTGGCTGAAAAGGCCAAGGAAGAATCATTGAATCTATCAAAAATTGCTTTGGCATCTATGGAAATACTTCAATCTGCTCCTGAAAATGTCGAGAGGACTATATCTAACCTATTAAAAGACAATGAAAGATATAGAAAAGGCTTAGCTGAATTTTCTCAAAAGAGTTTTGAGTCAATTTCTCCTAAAGATGTTTCAGGGAAGAAGTTATATTTTGAGACTCTAAAAGGTCTGGATAGAAAAATAGTAATTAAAAGGGCCGGCGAAATAATAGAGCAGTCAAAGTCTTTTTTAGTGCTATTTTTGATTGATGACGGAGTGTTTGTCATCTGTGGAAGATCTGTAGATATCAATTATGACATGAGACAACTTCTAAACTCAATTTTGACAAGGTTTGGTGGCAAGGGGGGTGGGAGAGAAAACTTTGCCCAAGGAGGCGGCTCTTTGACAGAAAACTATGAAGAAATAATAAAAGAGATTGAAGAGGAAGTTGAAAAGATTGTCAGTTCTCTAACCTAAGATAGGCCACCATATTTGAGATGACAGACCAAGTATACACAACTCCTCTTATCAAGATAAAAAATATATCAAGCAGTATCCCTCTTTCACCCAGAATACCAAGATCGTTTAAGTAAAGCAAGATATAATTTAATGAAAATATTGTTGCTGTTATTACCGCAAGAAGTCCCAACGTGTAGTCCGGATTTTTAAAGACAAGTAAAATCCCTTTCTTTATACTGGAAAATAATGAATCGCTGCTGGAAGTTGACTCAGGGATTACATAATAAAGGAAATAGATAAGGATTATTCCGGGCAATACATAAGCCATTGTTCCAATCACTATTAGGGCAACTGTTACTATGCTTGAGATAACTATCTTCGGAAAGGATTTGAAGAATGTTTTATAGTAAATTTTTTTGTTCCTGTACATTGATTCTACTAAAAAGAATACGATTGAAATTCCAAATATATAGATCATGCCCATTAAAAATGAGGTAAACGGTGCAAGTAAGTCTCCTTTGAAAAGAAAAAGGAAAACTTCAGAAAATTGTGGCGGTAAAAATGAAGGTATATCTTCAAAAAAAGTTGATGTTTCTCCCAAAGTGAGGTATTGAGTATTTAAGATTTGATCAATATTGTGATAAAAGTAATTGTTTAGGAATGCAGAAAGAAAATAAACTACGTACATCGATGCAAGTATCGGGATGAAAAGTTTCTTATTTTCATTACAGAATCCAAATGATATAGCAAGAGTTTGTCCTACTCCAGTTTTCATCTATTGCAACACCTTACTTTGACTAGATATCTTTCTGTCCCCGATCTGATATTTGCACTGACGCTGAATGGATACTTTTCACCATAGTCGAGTTCGCCGACATTCACATAGTAAGAATCTTCCCCTATAACATTGCCATTACTATTATAGAAGAAAATGTATAGTTTCACACAGTTTATTGGTGGATTTTTATAGCTTGCATCCCCATAATTGTATACGTTGCCTTGGATGTAGACTCTGTTTCCTTCAAATCTTTGTTTATAGTCTTTTATTTGCATTGGGCAAGCTATAGAGCCAGAAGGCGTTTCACCCTTAATGGGGTTAGGAACTGTAGTTGTTTTCCCATTTGAACTAGTTTCCTCAATCGGGTTAAAGTTCTGCTTTCTCCAATCCTCTAACACATCTTTTGCTGTTTGGCCATTGTCTTTAGAGCTGCATCCAGCAAACGCTGATATCAAAGTAATTATTACAATTAAGCTAGATAATTTTCTAGACATTTTATCTTAATGATAAAGGGAGTTTTATTATATAAACATATTGAAAAGGAAGTGATAGCCGGGAACGGATTCGAACCGCTGTCGCGGGGACCAAAACCCCGCAGGATTGACCGCTACCCTACCCGGCTAGCATTAATAGAAAATTTAAATTGTGATTTAAAACTTTCGGTAACTTTATATATCACAAAAATCTCTTCACAAATATGGGAGATGAAAAAACAGACTATGCGTCCCTTCTAAAGCGTGCAGAAGAGCTTTTGCCAAAAAATGTCTTTGAGACGAGTAGATTTGAGCTTCCCAGAGCGGACTCATTTATAATGGGGAACAGGACGATCGTTAAGAACTTCAGAGAAATAGCATCAATTCTAAACAGAGATGTCGACCCTTTCTTAAAATATATCCTAAGAGAGCTTGCAACTGCAGGGAACATGAGCGGGCAAGAGGCAATATTTCAAGGAAAATTTTCATCTACAGTTATAAGTGAAAAAATTGAAAAGTATGCCAAAGAATCTGTGATATGCTCTGAATGTAACAGGCCAGATACTAGAATTATAAGAGAAGATAGGATTACTTTTCTGCAGTGTGAAGCATGTGGCGCCCGCTATCCTATAAAACATGCATAATACGTTTATTTTCTTCAAGATTTAGCAGAATTTTAAATTATTTCCGATAAATATAAATAGGTAGTATATATAATATATAATAATTTCAATGGTGATAACTATGGGTAGAAGAAATGATTTTATTGTATTGGGCCTTATTCTTCTAATTGTTGCAGGGGGATTATTTTATTATACAACTATTCCATTCCAAAGAACAATTACAACACAAGAATACGTTACAAAAGAAAATATAGTGATTAAAGAAAGAATAGTTCCGCAAGAAAGACTTGTCAAGAGGACTAGAGATGTGATAGTATACACAAATTCAACTATTGTTGATTCTGAAAAGAATTTCGAACCTAATGAGTATATAAATTTAGGCGATCCTTTACTTAAACCAAACGACCGGATAAAATACACAATAACAACTGACCCCAATAAAAGAGATATAGAGCGTTGGTTTGAATTTAAAATTGTAGATAATCAAAATTATGATCGTTGGATAAATAATCAGGCTTACACTGCTTTTTATGATGCGCCTATTGGAACTATCGAATTAAATAATACTTGGACTGTTCCAGAAACTTCAGGTATACAGCAATACAGGATAATTCTCTCAAATAGACTCTTTGCCTATTCAAAAACGATAAAATATACCATCATAAAACAAGAATCTTCTGTTACCAGGCAGGAATATCTTGAAACTGTAATTGAAAATGTAACTGAATCATACGAAGAGAGAGAACCATATCAAGAACTTGAGACTGTTACAAAACAAGAAACATTCTGGCATGATGAATACAGACCTGTCTCATACATCTTGGGAGCCTTTGGAATAATAGGTATATTGGTTGGATTATTGACTCATGCACAGAGAGAGAAAATTAAAAGGATCCCTGTTGTTAAAAGTATATCTAGAAGAACATCTGGGCCAGAAGTTCTTCCCAAATGCCCACTTTGTGGATCAAAAGTCGTTCCAACTCACATTATGGAAGATCGAAAAAAGATTTACAAGTGCACCTATTGTAATCATCTTTTAGAACTAGATTAATAATATTTTATTTTTTAAATAACAAACTTTATTCGATTTTTTGACCTGGCTTAATTATCAAATTATCTTCGATCTTGACATTTTTCCCAACTATCGCTCCGAGTTGTGTCCTGTTTGAATCCACAAATTCTCCTTTGATTTTAACTTGGATGCTCTTTTGAGATTCACTTTGAAAAACTACATTGTTTCCAATGTCTGAATGGTCACCAATTATAGAAAATGAAACAACAGAATTATCGCCAATTTTCACACTGTCCATTATGACGGAATTTTCAATAACGCAGTTTTCACCAATTTTTACATCTTTTCTTATGACAGACGAAGCTATCTTTGAATTTTTTCCGATCTTGACATTTTTTGATATTAGGCATGGGGAAATAATCTCAGAAGAATCAATTATAGTGCCAGAGTCTATATACGAAGGAAATCCTATTTTTGAATCAGATGAAACCTCTGAATTTTTTGAAGCATAATTTTTTACACTTTCTAAAAAGAACATATTTGCATCGATTAAATCCCAAGGCCTTCCGATATCTAGCCATTTTCCCTCTAGAGGAATCCATCTGACTTTATTCCCACTTTCAATCATCATTTTCAGAGAGTCTGTTAGCTCATACTCCCCTCTTGGCGAGATTTTGGTCTTGTTAATATATGAAAAAGCCTCTTTTTTAAAACAATAAATTCCGGTATTTATCAAGTTAGAAGGTGGATTATCTGACTTCTCAAAAATCCCCACCACTTCATCCCTATCTACAAGCACACTTCCAAAAAATTCTGGTGTGTCACTCTTTGTTAAAGCCATTATGGCAATTGAATCAGAAGTCTTAAATTTTGAGAGGAGAGACGCAATTAAATCCTCTTTAAACAGTAAATCGCCATAGACGCATATGAAGTCAGAATTTACATATTCTGACGCTATCATGAGCGCATGTCCAGTTCCAAGACGCTCTTTCTGCTCGATAAAATTAATGTCAATCTCATAATTGCAATTTCGGATATAATCTTCAATTATTTCAGATTTGTGGCCAACTATTATTGAAATTTTTTCTATACCTGATGATTTGAATACCTTGAATATATTTCCAAGTATTGTAGTATCCCCTAAAGGTAACATTGGTTTTGGTATTTCATCTGTTAGAGGAGAAAGTCTCACGCCTTTGCCTGCGGCAAGTATCACAGCTTCCATAAAATCGCCATATGCAAAAACTATTTATATTGACTTATATAATTATCTTTAATGTATAATTTAGATGAAGGGAAGAAACTTGTATCGATAGCAAGGAAAAATATAGAATCTTATCTTGTGACAAGGAAAAATATATCAATACAGGATGTCCCTGAATCATTTAAAGTTCATTGTGGTGTCTTTGTGACACTTCATACATATCCTAAAAATAGTTTGAGGGGGTGCATAGGATATCCAGAACCTGTGCTTCCTTTGATAGATGCCGTCCTTGATGCTTCAGTATCTTCAGCTACAAGGGATCCCCGTTTTCAAAAAGTTAGACCTGATGAACTAAAGAACTTAGTTGTTGAGATCACAGTTCTAACACCGCCCGAATTAGTCAAAGTTGAAAATACAGGCCAATATCCCTCGAAAATTGAAGTAGGGAGGGATGGACTCATCGTTGAATTAGGATTTAGAAAAGGCTTACTTCTTCCGCAGGTGCCAGTTGAAGAAAATTGGGATGCAGAGGATTTTCTTTGCCACACTTGCCAAAAGGCAGGACTCCCACTGGATTGCTGGATGGATAAAAATACAAAAATTTACAAATTCCAAGGACAGATATTTTCTGAAACTAAACCAGAGGGAGAAGTAGTAGAAAAAAGTTTTATGAGGTAAATATATGGAAATCGACCCATTTGTACAGGCAGGCATCTCGCTCTTCGATGAAACAAGTGCAGACGCAGTTCTAGTTGAAGTTGACTCGATAAAAGAAATGGAGAAACTCCAGGAATTTATTTCATCTAAAGACATAAATCTATATGGGGTATCTTCAAATGAAAAGATTAAGAGAAAATTTGATAAGATTATCTTTGTGCCCGGTATACTAGAAAAGATTACGATAAGGTTAGAGTTTGCCATTTCAGCTGCAATTATGCAAGATTTATTAAAAAATGAAGATAAGATTGTGTATATAGGAAAACTTGATAGTGATTATTACAATTTTATTATCACAAGAAAAACAAATCAGATTAATGCCAAGGGCATCTATGAACTGTTTTTCTCTCTAAAAAATGTTAAAACTGACATTATTTATTCTGTTCTTTCGGTAGCCGTTCAATTGGGTAGAAAAGGTAAGGAAGGTAAACCAATAGGCACTACATTTATTATTGGAGATTGTGGAAACGTCATGCAAAAGTCTTCCCAGATAACATATAATCCATTTGAAAGAAGCTACGTCAACATAAATGACGTTGGGGTCAAAAATATGATAAAAGAATTCTCAAGGCTTGATGGGGCATTTATTATTTCGGGGGAAGGGAAACTGCTCGCAGCTTCAAGATATCTAGAAGCTGGAACAGATGGAATTTCCCTGCCGAAGGGACTTGGAGCGAGACATCTCTCTGCAGCGTGGATGACAAAAGTAACGGACGCGATTGCCATAGTTCTCGCAGAGTCTGATAACATGATTCGTATCTTCAAAAAAGGAGAGCTTGTGTGGGAAGTTGACCCTGATGAGGTAAAGGTGGATTAAAATGGAACTAGACATAATTTTCCTTGAAATCAGGTTGTTTTTTGATTCATTAATTTCGTCTATTTCTCAAGTATTGCCAAGAGTGTTCTTTGCAATAGCAATTCTTGTTGTGGGATTTTTTATCGGTAAAGGCCTTGGTAGACTAACCCAGTCCTTAATGGTAAAAATTGGATTTGAGAAAGCTCTTAAAAAAACAGAGGCTGAAAAGATCACAGAAAAAATAGGATTTAAGATATTAAAGAGTGTTGAAATCTTTGTCAGCTGGATTGTATATATTATTTCAATATTTTTGGCATTCGAAGTACTTAATTTACCCGGCTTGAGCAGATCTATCGATTCATTCATTAATTATGTCCCAAATCTCCTGATAGCCTTTTTTGTGGTCATAATTGGACTTGTAGTGGCCGATAAAATAGCAATATTTGTAGAAAAGTTTTTCGAGGACACTAATATCCCAAAATACTGGTTCTTTGGCAAAGGTATTAGATATTTTATTTACATCCTTGTAGGCACAATGGCATTGACACAGCTAAAAGTAAGCACCAGTATTTTGGTAGTGACAATTACAATAATAATGGTCCTTTGGTCAATAATAACAATAATTGGATTAAAGAATATTGTTCCAAACTTCTTCTCCGGAGTTTTCATAGTTTTTTATCGTCAGATAAACGTAGGAGATAAAATAAAAATTGAGGACATAGAAGGGGTAGTCGAAGAAGTTTCACTTGTATATACGAAGATAAAGCGAGAGGATGGAAAATCTCTGTTAGTACCCAATTCAAAGATTTTGGATAATGTTATCATAAAGGAATAAGATGCCCCAAAAGTAGAAAGATGGAATACTTTTAATAAATATTTTTTTTATTAAAAGCGCCGAGGCAGGGATTTGAACCCTGGATCTCACAGGGAGAACGGGATTAGCAACGAGACAAAGGCTAAAAATACAAATCTCCGCTCTCAAAATCCCTATTAAAAAGGTACGCCGCCTTTAATCCGGTGCTGAAAAAATGGAAAAATTATACATCTTTTTTAGAGGAGTAAAAGGCCTGTCCAAATCGACAGTAAAAAGGTATTCTGAAATAGTAAGCTACATCGAGAAAAACGAGCTAGATCCGTTTGAATTCTACATGAACACCCTGGACAGCGACTATTCAAATGCCCACAAGCGGAATGTTTACTACGCTGTAAAATATCTTTGTGAATACCGAGGGGTAAACTTTCCTTTTACCCCCCCAAAACAGCACCAGAAGAGAAGGGATCATGTAAACGAGAAAGACATAATCAAGCTCCTGTCCGTTGTGAATGATCCAAGGGATAAGGCCTTATTGCTGCTGCACATCTACACTGGACTTAGGCCTTCAGAACTATTAAAAATCAAAATAGCAGATATTGACTTCAAAGAGCTATTGATCGATATCAGGGAAACTAAGACCTTTCAAGATAGAATAGTTCCGTTTAACATATCATGCAAACTAGCGATCATGAATTACCTGGAATACAGGATGGATGATAACTGCCCTTACCTTTTCAAGTGCAAGAAAGAAGATCACCCCATGACGCTGCAGCGTTACCGCTACATTTTGAGAGAATACTGCGAAAAAGCTGAGCTTAAGAGAATCACGCCTTACATGATTCGCCATACTTTTGCTACTTGCTATATTGAATCTGGTGGCAATTTGAAGGCCTTGAAAGAGATACTAGGCCATCGGCAGATTAAGACAACAGAAATTTACATCCATGAAAGTGAGAATATCATAAAAAAAGACTATAGCCGGACTTCTGTACATTTGTTTGAGTAAATAGCTATATTAGATTTCCTTTACCGTCAAAACAAGCTTTTACCCGTTCTTTATCCATCTCTCCTTTTTTGTTTTTATGGTATATCTCCATGAAAATCAAACATTTAGTTTTTTCATGATACATATAAATTATTCTAAATCCGCTGCGCAGCCCTCTTTTTGGAAAATCTTGCGATTTAAATTCTCGAACTTTAAAAACTGGTAAAGTAACGTTTTTTCCAAGACCTGCAACCCTTACAGATATAGAATTATTACAAGGAGATTCTTTGATTACTAGAAGAGCCGTTCTAAAATCATTTTCTAGATGTTTATATTTTTTTGAAAGATCTCCCTTTTCTTTAATGAATTTCTTATGTGCTGTTTCTTTGATTTGTGTGTCAGCAGTCATCTTTTTCATCTTCGTCTAGAAGATCATCCCTATAGAACACAAGATTATAATCAATTAGATCTTTATTTGGAGTAGCTTTCCAAGGCGTATCTTTATGGGATAACTTCTCTATCTGCTTTGCATTTAGGTGGGCATATTCATTCAAAGTATCATCAATAAATTTTATTTCTGTTGCCGATAGACCCTTTAAATCAGGCTCTTTTAACGAAGCCAATTTGTACTGATTTCTACCAAAATATTTTCCATCCACTTTAGCGATTTTTTCTTCCTGGATTAATTCTTTTACAACTTTATCGAAATGAATTGGGGCTGGGCCATGGTCGATTTTACGATAGTTCTCCCCAGTAAGATATTTTTCAGTTTCTAAATAGAAATTGAAATCACAGAAATATAATAGCTTGAATAATACAGTTTTTCCAACGTTAGCTCTACTTCCAACTTGATTTATTACATAATGTAAAACTTTTTTTAATTTTTTAATATC
>JAHKLW010000080.1 GCA_020854815.1 Methanofastidiosum sp.
CTAAAAGAAGTATTGTTTATCATTATTAACCGAAAACTATATATATTAGTTAACAAAATTAGTATTTACTGGATAACCCACATGAAAGACAATGATTATCCATAATGATAATCTGTGAGCGATATTACAATACCATTATTGAAGTATCCAGACAAGAGATATGAAGTGTCCGTATAATATGTAAGTAATATTATGGGGGTATATAGATAATACATGAAACACATCAAGAAGATACTAAGATAAGTTATAAGAGATATCTGGATAACCGAAACTCTTATATAGATGTATCTCCTAAGTACTATACAGATGCTAGAGGGACACTAATGAAACTCATATCAGTACAAATACCAGAAGCATATATGAACGGGTTGGACGAGTTGGTAAATTATGGATACTTTCCTAATAAGAGTGAAGCCATAAGATCAGCTATCAGAGACATGCTAAAGAACGAACTTGGTGGGTTTAGGTCACTTAGAAATGAGGGCATATCTGGAAAAATAAAGTAAATAACAAATAATTTATATAATTGGGGGTTTTATATGAAAGGCATCTTGGAAAATGCTTCAAGATATACTCAAACTAATAACTTTGAAGAAACTGTAGCGGAATTAGAAGGCATTGGACACGCTAGGATAATATGTGCTGGTTGTGGTGGTGCGGGTAATAATACAATAAATAGACTTTCAATGCTTGGCGGAGTTATGGGCGCCGAAACAATTGCCTTGAATACCGATAGACAACACTTAGAAAATATCCAAGCGGACAAAAAGTTTGTTATAGGAAAAGAGCTCACAAAAGGTCTTGGAGCAGGGGGAGACCCTAGCATTGGCTGGGAAGCCGCTCAAGAAGATAGGCATAAATTAAAAGAACTATTTAAAGACGCTAATTTAGTTTTCGTCTCTGCAGGTATGGGGGGAGGAACTGGAACGGGAAGTGCTCCCGTTGTTGCTGAAGTTGCAAAAGAATGCGGTGCTTTAGTTGTGGGAGTTGTAACCTTACCATTTAGAATGGAAGGATCTCACAGATTTGAAAAAGCAATTCAAGGACTTGAAGCCTTTAGGAGATATGCAGACACAGTTATCACACTAGATAATAATAAGCTACTTCAACTTGTTCCAAACATGCCAATTGACTATGCATTTAGCGTATCTGACGAAGTTCTTGCAGAAATGGTTAAAGGAATCACTGAAACCATTACACAACCAAGTCTTGTTAACTTAGATTATGCAGATGTAAGAACAATCATGCAAGACGGGGGAGTTGCAGTAATAGGAGTCGGGGAATCAAATACAAAGAACAGAGTCGAAGAGGCAGTCCATGAAGCAATGACTTGTAAACTATTAGATGTTGACTATAAACATGCAAAAGGTGCTTTAGTTCACGTTTCAGGTGGTAGCAATATGACTTTAAACGAAGCCAACAGAGTTGGAGAAATTGTTAACTCAATAATGGATCCTGAAGCAAAGATTATATGGGGCGCAAGAGTTGACGAAGGACTAAAAGATTCTATGAGAGTAATGCTTATAATGACCGGAGTAAAATCACCGTTCATATCTGGAAGAGCTGCAGATGGTGACATAGAATTACAACCATTTGAAAGAGACGCAAGAAGGAAAAAAATGGGTGGCGCAGAAGGCTTTGGTCGAAGCATTGATTGGGCTAAATATGGAATAGATGATCTATTTAGCTAGAATATTTATTATTTCATTTTATTAAATATATTCTATTTTCTTAATTGTAAAATTAAATATAAAAAATATTTATAAATAGATTTAACGTCCTCCGACACCTCCGCCGCCGAAGCCACCGCCACCACCAAATCCGCCGCCGCTTCCAAATCCTCCACTACCGCCACCACCGCTGCTAGGGGGGGTGTAGGAAGAAATCGGAATAAAAGATCTATTTATGGCGTGGTAAGGAACTACATTTATGTCTTCTATCTTCACATTTAGGGCTTTCATTGCTGCTTCAACTTTGTCCCCTACTCCAAGTGCAGTTCCATAGACAAGCCATTCTCCCCACATGAGGATATCCGCTGGCGAATATTTTCTCATCAGTGCAAGATCCGACAAGAATTTTGTAAAAGCATCCCACTCAAGTTTTTCTTTGTAACTGTCATTTTTCCATAGTCCAAATAGTGTTGTTGGAAAAGCCATTGCAATTATTGCCTGGATAACTATTATAATGGAGGCAATAAGGGAACTTACAGCATTAGTGGCAAAAGGTATGAATATGAGCATAAGAATTGCAATTATGGCAAATAATATACCGGAAAGTAATATGGGAAGGGTTCTATTTCTTCCTTCAACTATATAATTCTTTATAATCATCCTGTCAGTTGATTTCACATTTGTAATGCTATTTAGAGACGATTGATAACTTAGCATAGTTTTTTGACTAGTGACATTCTTTCTTGCACTCTTAGCCAAGGAGCTTATTGTTTCAGTATCAACTATTCCATCAGTACCTACTCGTTCTATGAATTCAATTACTTTTGTTTCAAAATGATCAAGGTCAGTTTTGTCTTTCAGTTGAATGGTAATATACTTTGGATTTACTTTCTCTTTGATCTCAATTTTATGTCTTTTATGAAGGTCTAGAAGAGTTGCATAGAATGAGTTCATATCAAACTTATTGGCCTCACCTTTAAACAGAAGATTGATAACCCAAGGTTTCAATTTATCGTTAGGAACAAAGCTCAAAAATTCGGGCACAGTAAAGCTTTTTTCTTTGCCATATCTGTAATAGATATACAAAAATATGAAAGGAACTACTATAAGCAATAAGCTTGTTAAGGCATATAGAATCTTTGCAGCATAAAAAGGTACAGTATAAAATAAATTGGCCAGTTCTGTTTTCTGCCTAACTCCATTTATTTGTTCTGGAAAGCCATTTATCACATTGATGTATTCTGGTTTTAAAAGAAGTTCAACTTCTAAAAGTTCATTTTCTGGCGAAGATCCAGTAATAAAAATATGGGTCGGATCTTCTGAGATTTTAAGATTTGGTGGATGTGGATATACCTTTACTATATATTCCTTCGGGAGAGTTATCTTGAAGTTTTTGATAAGTATATGCTCTCTTTGAAACTTAAGATTAATATGGCTCACTTCGCTATCATATTGGATAGGAGGGTGCAGAATATACTTGTATTCTATTGTATATTTACCTTTATTATAATATGAAGGGTTGTATGCCCCAACTTCATTTGTATAGGCTAAAGAATCTATAGTGTAGATGTATGATTGATCCCCATATAATCTCACATCACCTTTGTAATCTTTAACATAACCAATTGTTCCAGTAGGATATTCAACGCTTACAAATTCAATATAAGGTCTCCCAAGTTTTTCAAATGAAAGTATGTCATCCCAGTACCTGAAAAGCATTCGGTATTGGCCAGAACTCTTTACATCATAAGTATATCTTTCAGTTAACGTACCATCAGAAAGAAAAGTGACCTCATAGTTATCCACTACGAGATCACCTTCAAAAAAGATTGGTCCTTTAGGCAGTAGCAATAGTGCCGTTGCACCTATCAAAAGTGTAACTAGCACTAGTACTGTAATCTGTTTTGTTTCCGCCATATTTCCATCTTCTAAAATTCAATCTTTGGTCTTGTTTCAATTGCCTCTTCAAATTTAAGATATTCTAATTTTATGAGTCCAATGATCCTACCAACAATATTTGAGGGTATTGTATCTAGCATAGTGTTAAACTGCTGGACTATATTGTTGTATGTATACCTTTGTCTAGCGATTTCATCTTCTACAGTTTTTACAGAGTCCATGAGACTAATTACTGTTGTTGAAGTTTTAAGATCAGGGTAGTTTTCTGCGACTGCAATAAGTCTTCCCAGTATACCTGCACTCTGGCGATCAATTTCACTTATTTCTTCCGGAGAAGCGCTGCCAATACTTGCACGATACTTTGTTATATTTTCCAATGTTTCTTTCTCAAACTTTGCATAACTCTTTACAGACCCCAATAACTGGTCAATCATATCAAGACGCTTTTTTAGGGCGACCCGTATTTGCCCCAAAGTTGCTTCAGCTGAATTTTTCAATGCAAAAAATCTGTTGTAGATGCCAACAAATATTCCAATAAGAACAAGTGCTATAACAACTACAACTCCGAGTACTAACAAAATTGATAAGTCCATAAAATCTCCAAATATACTTTGATTAGTGTATTTAAGTAGTTTTCGGAAAATTATTTTTAATTTTTTTAAAAAAAAATAAGTATTATGGTATTATTTCAGGGCCAAAATACTTTTCATATTCAAAATCATTATAATTTATTTGGGCATTTTTAATAAGATCTTTTATCTCAGGCATTCTATTTTTTAATTCATTTACTAGATGTTCAATAGTCTTACAAATTAATTGATTCCCTTCGTCTGGCCATAATTTCAAATAGTTCCAGTAGAGGCATCTCCCGCCGCAGATATATTTAATATCACAACTAGCGCATCTTTTGCCCATTCCAAATTCTATAAGATCTTTAGGATCAGAATCTAAATCTCCTGATACAAAATCTTTAATCCAAGTCATAATTGGGCATGCCATTATTTTCCCATCGGTACGTATTGCATAACCGCTATGTCCGGCTCCACACCTAAGTAAAGTTTTTTCATCTTTTAATAGACTGTTGACTATCCCAACAAATGGGTAAAATTTCAAAACTTTTTTATTTTTCATACATTCTACCCAGTATTCAATTAATTTTGTAATTGAAATATTGTATTCTTCTACAAATTGGCTAAATTTTTCCTTATCGTAGTCATACGCATAAAACCCAGCATCAATCTGCCAATGAATCGATGAAAATCCGATATTTATCAAATGTAATACTTTTTCGTATATATCAGGTGATTCCAGGCTCAAAGTCATTCTTGCAACAATCTCGCCAGCATATCCATTTTCTTTTATCAGTGAAATATTTTTTAGTATTAGATCATATGTCCCTTTGCCCCTATTATCATCTGTACTCTTTTGGTCGCCATCAATAGATACTAAAATCTTGTCGAGCCTGTTTAGGTATTCTCTTGGAATTTTATTCAATAGCTTTCCATTAGTCTGCATTCTATACGGCACATTAATATTGTCCATTATTTCTTTTATTTTATTAATTTGAAGAAGAGGCTCTCCGCCATAAAAGATGATTACGGGATTTTTATCTTTGTTAATGAATTTTTTTAGATCTTTTACACTAACTTTACTAGATTCCGGAGCGGACAAATCAAGATCGACTTTCTGTTCAATATCTATGTCAAAATCATTCATTGATTTCTCATAGCAGTATTTGCACTGTGAATTGCATTTAGTTGTTAGTATTATATGATAGTGCATATGTCAAATCCTATCAATTTTGTTTAAATTAGTAATGCTTGGATTTTTATAGAATCTCTTAAATTATTACGTTAGTTTTATATTAACTTGCCTGAGAAAAAATACAGCAATTCTATAGGTGCTATTATGAATAAAAAGAAGTCTAGATTCAAAATAAAAAAAATATTACCTCTGGGATTAATTGATAAAATCAATAGAACTCAATTTGGGTATAAGAGCCTTGGAATTGTATTTATCATTGGATTAATTACTTTTTTAATTTGGTTTTATAATAGAATCGGAGGATTTTTTCAGTTATATCTTTTCATTGCTAAATCATCTGCATTAATTGGAATTTGTCTTCTTTCATTAACAATTTTCTTATCACTAAGATTACGCTCATTAGAATCAATATTCGGCGGTCTTGATAAGGTGTACAAAGCTCATCATCTGATTGGCCAGATCACTTTAATTGTGATACTGATGCATCCCCTTTTTTTAATTATTAGGATATTTCCCAATTGGGATTTCATTGCTTTGTACCTTGTACCTGGATTGAATATTGCCTTTACATATGGTATTTTATCCTTTTACTTATTGCTTATTCTTTTATTACTTACTCTTGTAATAAAATTACCTTACAAAGTCTGGCACTTTAGTCACAAATTTATGGGGATTGTTCTCATATTGGCAACTTGGCATGCTTTAGTTGCAGGAAGAGATATTATTCAATATCCTCTCCTTGGGATATGGGTCCTTCTTTTTGCTGTAATTGGAATTATTTCGTATATCTATATGTTGTTTTTTTATCAAATAATTGGCCCTAAATTTAATGCTGAAATAAAAGATGTAAAAAAAATAGGCGATATCATAGAAATTAAATTTAAGGTAATTAATAAAAAAATGAATTTTTACCCTGGACAATTCATATTTATTAAATTCTTAACTCTTGAAAAATCATTTGAAATTTTCCCATTTTCCATCTCTAGTTCAAACAGTGAAGATTTGATTAGAATTTCAGCAAAAAAATCAGGTGACTTCACTTCATATCATCTTCCCAAAGTTAAAGTTGGAGATAAAATCTTTTTATATGGCCCCTATGGTAAGTTTGGTGAAAAATTTCTTTTTGAAAATAAAGACATGATATGGATTGCAGGAGGTATAGGAGTAACACCATTTCTCAGCATGCTAAAATATGATAAATTATCTAATAACAAAATTGATTTCATATGGACATGTAAAAATGAAAAAGATGTAGTCTACGATAAAGAAATAAAAGATATTTTAAGAAATAAAAATAATATCAACTATAAGATATGGCTTTCAAGTATCTCTGGAAGAATCTCTGTAGAAGATATACTCCAGTTATGTGGTGCAAAAGAAACAGTTTCTAATAAACTGATTTTCATATGTGGCCCCAATCAGATGATGATGGAACTTGCAGATCAATTTATTAAATTAGGTGTTAAACCTAGAAACATTGTTTTTGAAGACTTTAATCTTATTTAGTGGTCCTATGATTAGTTTCAAAGAATTAAAAGAAAAGACAAAAAGCATTGAAACTGATATATACGCCCTCTATAAGGCATACCGGGATCCGAGAGTCCCATGGCATGTAAAAATAATAATCTTATTTTTATTAGGATATTTTATTAGTCCAATTAATTTAATTCCAGACTTTATACCTGTTATTGGTTACATTGATGATATTTTGATTATTTCACTTACAATATATCTTATAATTAAATTGATCCCGGCTGAAGTTTTTCAGAACTGTGTGTGTTATCTGCTAAAAATTTCGCCTAGCTTTAAATCGCTCTTTTGCCTTAAATGGCATGAAGCTTAAGGATGCAGATCTTGAGGCGATTGTACTTAGGGTAACAAAGTACAAACTTCCCACAAGAATCGTTGCCTCTCAGTTTAA
>JAHKLW010000081.1 GCA_020854815.1 Methanofastidiosum sp.
GAATAAACATAACCGTATTACAATGAACTATTCAATCAAGGAAACAATTCGTTTCCTAATTAATGAAATTCATTCTACACCGTTTCCAGTGGACATTACAAAACCATATTTATGAAATCAGTATTTTTCTTGAACACAGCTTTTCCAATAATATACACAATAATGTGAGTGGCAAATGAAGCGCATAAAATTGCTTTTTTAAGGATCGAAGTAACAAAAGTGTTTAAATAATAAGCGAAATAGCTTTTCAAAATACATTACAAAGTTAGGTGAAAAAATGAGTTCTTTAGAAATTGCTTCTAGTAACATGTTATCTCCAGCAATATTATTTTTTATACTAGGGGTCATTGCAGTCTCCGTAAAATCAGATTTGGAAATACCGGATTCTATTGGTTCAATTATAACGTTATATGTTTTAATAACTATTGGACTAAAGGGGGGCATTTCAGTTAGTAAAACTGGCGTTCAGGGATTATTAATATACGCTTTACTAGCGGTCATTATTGGCATTATCATTACTACCCTAGTATATATTATAATGTCTAAACTTGGATTTGATTCGTCTAACGCCGGATCGATAGCAGGACATTATGGGGCATGTAGTAGTGTCACTCTTACATCGACTTTAGTTTTTCTGCAACAAATAGGAGCTGATTTTGAGGAGTTTGTCCCTGCTTTATATCCGTTCATGGATACCGCAGCATTGATTACTGCTATTATTCTAGGTTATGCAGGCTTAAAGAAGCGATCTGCAGAAACAGATAAAAGTGAATATCGCATAAAAGACATACTACGTATTTCTTTAACAGCTAAATCGACATTATTAATATTTGGTGGTTTTCTAATTGGACTTATCTCAGGTGTTGAAGGTACAAGAAGTCTTATGCCATTTTATGATAATATCTTCAAAGGGGTATTTACAATTTTTATGCTTGATATAGGGTTACTTGCCGGTTCAAGATTATATGAATTGAAAAATGTCAGGCCAATTGCATTTTTATTAGCGATTATCCTACCACTTATCCATGCCACTATCGCCATAATTTTAGCTACTGTTTTTGGTTTGAGTCCTGGAGGAGCAACAATATTAGCAGCCTTAGCTAGTGGTGCGTCCTATATAACTGCACCTGCAGTGATGAGAGATACTTTCCCTGAGGCTAATCCATCTTTAGGTCTAGCCATAGCTTTAGGCATTGTATTTCCATTTAATATTATACTAGGAATCCCACTTTACTATCATTTAGCAACTATGATTTCACAATTTATTAACTAGGGGTGATTAAACTTGTTAGAACAGGTAGAAAAAGTAATCATAATAACTGAAAGAATAATAATTTCTAAAATAATAACATATTTAGAGTTTTTAGAAATTAGAGCTTACACTATTTATAACGATGTCTCAGGGAAAGGTCAACGAGGTATGAGGTCAATATCTGGAGGACTTAGCAGGTTTGGTGATAATATAAGAATAGAAATAATAATAGATGATGAAGAAAAAGCAGAGGAAGTGGCTGAAAAGGTATACAATAAATATTTTTCTTCAAGGTATGCCGGAATAGTATATTTAGAAAAAATTCGAGTAGTTAAGTAAATAATACAAATCAACATATCTATTTAGAAGGAGTTTAGCTAATGGATAAAAGGAAAACCATTCACTCTCTTTTCAAAAATCGTGTAGCGATATTAGCAACGATGCACAAAAAGGAAGAAGTGATATCACCAATACTAGAGAATGAATTAGGAATTGAAATTGTTGTTCCTCAAGCATTTAATACGGATCAGTTTGGGACATTTACTGGAGACATAGAGCGTATGGGTGATCAATATAATGCTGCTAGCCAAAAGGCGATGGAAGCTATGCGCTTATATGATAAAACTTTAGCTTTTGCCAGTGAAGGTTCCTTTGGCCCCCACCCATTCATTCCATTTGTACCATTTAACCGAGAGATAGTATTATTAATTGATAAAGAGAATGATCTAAACATTAGTGGCATTGCAGCTACAACAGAAACTAATTATGGTTATAAGATAGTAAGAAACTTTCAAGAGGCCTATGAATTTTCCGTAGAAAAAGGTATGCCAGAGCATGGAGTTGTTATAAAAGTAAATCAATTTACAAGGGATAAGAATCATATAATTAAAGGTATACAACAAAAAGAGGACCTTGAAAATGCGGTTGAATTTGCTCTAAAGAATTCTTATGGTGGAGAAATATATATAGAAACTGATATGAGAGCATTATATAATCCAACTAGAATGAGAAGTATTGAGGCTGCTACTAATAATCTTATTAAGAATATATTCAATCTCTGCCCGAAATGTGGATGGCCAGGTTTTAAGTTGATAAATAAAAAGGAAGGGTTACCTTGTAGCTGGTGTGGCCTCCCTACTAAATTAGCACTGTCATATCACTACAATTGCAAAAAATGTGGATATACTGAAGAAAAATTATATCCAAATGGAGCAAAACAAGCAGATCCAGGAAACTGTCAATATTGTAATCCATAAATTATTAAAAAATTAAAATTAAAATAGCTGTGTTCAAGAAAAGTACTGATACAGGTTGTTTAAATTAAAAGTATTTGATACAATGAGTTAGCCAAACGAATTTGATGAGACTTTTTATATCTAAAATCCTAAGAGAAACGCTCTTAGGCAACCCGCTTATCTCATC
>JAHKLW010000082.1 GCA_020854815.1 Methanofastidiosum sp.
GCACTAATAATAGCTATACCTTTGCCTTTTCTTTCTTCTGAAATTATATGCGCATTTTTATGTTTGGCTATTTCTCTTGTCTTATCTTTTGAGTTTCCGTCAACTACTATTATTTTACACTCAATATTATTTTTCATTTTTATTTTATTAGAAGCTATTATACAATCATCGATTACTTTTCCAATTGTCTTTTCCTCATTTAATGTGGGTATCACAATAGCTAATTCGCCCATCAATTTACCTCACAGATCTTATCTTTTATAGTTTTACTAGAAACCCTAGAATTTGCCCCTATAACTGAGTTTATTATAGTCGACAAGTTAACTATAGAGTTTGGTAGGATAACAGAATTATCGATATGGGAACTAGTAATCTTACAATTTTTCCCAATAATAGCATTGTTTCCTATTTCACATTGCCCGTCTATTTGGCAGTTCTCACCGATAAATGATTTACCTTTTAGCAGTAAGGAATTTGCTTCTAGATAAGATCCTCGATCCCCTATATCAATCCACTTGCCACCCATCACTTTCCCATAGACAGGGTGCCCCATCCTTACTGCAAACTCAATAAATTTTCCGGGGCTATCAACATAGCCGTTATCAACGGCTTTCCTAAGCAGAGGGATAGCTTCTTTAGGATAAATATAAAGTGCTGTCGATACAAGTGAAGATTTTGGTTTTTTTGGCTTTTCTTCAAAATTCTTGATATAATTATTCTCAAGCGTTATCTCTGAATAAAGCTTTACCTTCTCCATATCTTTTAGATCGTAGAGCCCAACTGTTAGTGAATTTGACTTTTTATATGTATCAACTAGCTCTTTGATTGAAAAGTCAAAGTAGTTGTCCCCCGCACAGACCAATAGGTCATCACTTATCCCCTTACTATCAATTAGATACAATATTGCTCTTAAAGCGCCTAGCTTCTCAGATTCAGCCCTAGCTGGCTCAATAAAAACTTCAAATCTTTCGCCCAATCTAGAAGAAGCTAAAAAGCTCCTGTAATCATCTTCAAAAAGACTTGAAGTTGTAATGTAAATTTTATCAAGACCTTTTATCTTAGATAATTTATCGCAGACATGCTCTAAGCATGGTTTATCACCTAGCGGTAGCAAAGGCTTACTATAGGTAAGGAGTTTCATTCGTGTGGCAAAGCCGCCTGCCAGGATAATACCGATCATTTCACTCAACTGTATGTTCTTTCCCAGTAGTAGCCTTTCTTACCTGTGCTTTTATCAACTTCAGCATACATGATGTAATGCGCTATCTTATCTGCATCTGTTATTGCACTTCCCTTTTGCAGCGTCTCAAGGTCATCCCAGACCTCTAGCCAGATCTTTGTTTCCTTAATATCATTTACTAGAAAGTCTACAAGGTCCTTAACTTGCGTTCTAGTAGCAGATGAGCTTACAATGATTACCATAGTTCTTCTGCCATCTTGCTCAATCCTATCTATATATGTCCTATATGCAATCAGCTCTTTGTATTGTGCTGCTGGTTCCTCAGGTGTAGTTGTAGTCTTTTTTTCTGAACAACCTGAAAGTAAAATCCCCCCTAAAATCAATAAAAATATTACTAATCTATACTTCATTTAAGACCTCCTTTTGAATTGGGTAGAGCATTTCAATTAAATAGTAAGCTATCCCCAATACCATAATCGATATTACTAAATTATAAATATTTTCAAAACTTAAAATGGTAAGAGTTATCCAAAAAATAGCGGCGAGAGATATTCCAGCCATGATTTTCCTAGTAGAAATATCATGCCTATTTTTGTAAAATAAAAACATGGTAAAAATAAAAGGCAATCCCAACTGTTTTCCCATTTCAAGGAAAAAGGTTGTAGAGTATAATGCCAAAGATATAGCCCAAATAAGGCATGTTAACGTTAAGGCAAATACGATTCCATTATAAGATCTATTTTTTAATAAATTAAATCCAACATATATATAAGAAACTAGCGCAAAAGCACTTGCTATATTTTGCCCTATTAAAATAGTACCTCCGTATAATAATGGGCCAATTTCATAAAAACCTATTAGAACATAACCAAAAATTAGTAAATTTAAAATTATAAAAACTAAAGAAAAAAAATCTTTCATATAATTCAACTTAGATTTTGTGTGGACTGCTCTCAAATGTTATTCCATACCTTGTTGTAATTCGGTAGAAATAATCCTGCCCCGAAGAGCTGCAAATTTCAGCTCTCCATGCTGCATTGTCATAGACCATATCATAAGCCACTCCGCCTATTACAACCTGTACGGATTGGAATGTTCCAGAAGGTGCGTCTACTACAAATGAATAGTTGCAACCTGAAACTAGTGTTGGTCCTGGTGGGATAGGGCTAGAGCTACTACCGCCTGTAGCAACTGATGGATACTGCGCAGAAACGCTTGCCATTGCCACAACCATCATAAATATTGCAAGTCCTACTACTAACTTTGCTTTCATTTAATCACCAATAATTGATTTTTTTTCTAATATATAAAACTTTCTAAAATAATTTAAGATATTCGCAAATAATAGGGAAAATTTAAATTTTTCCCTATTTTCCCTATTTTTTTCCCTATTTTTATTTGTTTTCCACTTCATAAATTGTAAGAGATGGGTATGTAATATCCGATAAATATATCATTTCTCTAGAAATATAATAATTTTTAAGCAAAAATGAATCATCTATAATTTTCTTGTAAGTTCTCGTATTCTTCCCTTCAAAGACAAATACATCGGGCCACCCCTCAACATACCATACTTTACTTCCATTGGTAATTGCATTGCGAATTTCTTTTTCAACTTCTGCTTCTTCCAAAGAATAAAAGTCAATTATCTCAGATTTAAGATCTCCAGATAGGTAGTAAAATTTGAAGGCCCTTCCATAAGAGGAAGCAATGGCATCCACGCCCTCAATTTCTGCCATTTCAGTGACGCTATCAAATAGAGAGAGAGGTGTTGCAACATGATTTTCTGCAAGGGAGCTATCAGAAGTCCAATCATATACCATAATAACAGATGATCCCAAAGAAGCAAAAATGCAGACGCCGACGACTACAAATGGCATTATCCTACTCTTCTCTCTCATCTTTATTATGCCGTATGAAACAAAAAATAGCATTAAGACTAGCGGCGCTGCAATATACCTATGCGACCAGCCGCTGAAATTGACATAGAACAATGATATAACTAAAACTACTGAAACAGAGAATAATTCATCTACTTTTTTAATATCTTTAAAGTAAAAGATGAGAGGGATAATAGAAATCATCCCAAGAATAAAGAATATGTCAATTCCCATATCAAATGAAAATGCCATGCTTGTTCTTGGAGAAGCTATTGGAGATATCAACTGCTTTAGTGTAGCAACTATCAATGAAAGGTAATCCTCCTTTATAAAAAAATTTGGCCCTCCACCTCTAACAAAATGCCCCAATTGATTAGGAAAAGAGTAGAAAAATACTCCAAGTAAAGCCCCGTACACCGCTAGAGAAGCAATAATGTCTTTACTTTTGGGAATAGAAAATTTCCTAAAATAAAATAGGAAAAGGTAAAATACAATCGCAAATAGGACGTTAGGCAGTTTAAATGAAAACAACAGGAATAGGGAAATTCCAAGTAAGACCCCTTTTACAGTGCCGGGCTTCTCCTTCAAAGACAGGAAGATAATCCCCGATACTAAAAAGAAAAACACGACAAAGATGTCCCAGATTAAGACTTTTGACAGGGCCACCAATGTAGGATTAATGGATACAAATAGCGCTGCTAAAGCAGCTATACGCTCGTCATTTGTCATCTTTAAGACAAAGTAGTATGATAATGGTATAGAGAGTATCCCTGCAAGGCATACCGCCAAAACAACAGGATACAAATCCTTAGATATTGAAAAGCATATCAAGCCAAGGCCTGTGACACCTATCATGCTTGAATCGTATTTTACAGGCACGCCCTGCAGTATCTCTAAAGCAGGCGTCAGTCTAAAAAAGGTGTCATTAAACCATACGTAGTTTGTGTTAAGCTTGTACAGCCTTAGGAAACTTCCAAGGACAATTGAAAGTGCCAATATCTTAACTGCCGGGCTTTTCATCTTCCTCCTCCAAAAGTATAGATAGGGATATAATAAGGATAGCAGTCATTATTCCAAGCAAAATAGAAATCCAGGAAAGGTCCCAGAATCTATAGGTAATAAGACCACCTCCTAACACTCCAAGTATCACTATACCTAGATAATACCTAAATGATTTCTCTTTGGCATCCCATAATAGTATTAAAGAGCCAAAGATACATGCCAGGACAAGCAATCCAAAGACCGGCATTGAATAGAGCTTAAAGGAATAGAAGACGTATGCCAAAAGGGCTATCATGATTAAAGCAAAAACAACTGTCCCGATATGCTTTTCAGTTATTTTAAAGTTAAAATAGTTCAAAGCGGCAAAAAAAATCAGTAACATCTCAAGGATAATTATAATGTTCAATGCATCGCTATTTTCAGGAAGCGCCCCAGTTAATTTAGAAAATAAGAGAACAAGTGAAGTGAATAGGACGATGCTAGTCACGGGCAAAAGTTTTCTCATGGTAATTCTTTCCTCTTGACTATTCATAAGAGTTTAGTACGGATTTAACGCTCTTTTCTATTTCACCTTGGAGGGAAAACACTCCCCTTGGATCAAGGTAATAGATAAAGCCGGCGATATTTGATGACTTAAACGATGTAACAAGTACAGGGTATCTATTGCTGTTTTCTTTTAATGAATATCTGCACTGGACAGAAGAAAGCTCTGTAGAAACAACATCGCCCTCTTTTTTGTAATCTTTTCTTAAGGTATCGAAACTTCCAATATAAGTTGATAATTCCCTAAAAAATTTATTCTGTTTGCCTTGCTCCACTAAAAAGAGAGTGATATAAACTTCTGAGCCATCGCTACTCTTTGAGGGGTAAATAGCATAACCCTCTTTTACAACTGACAGATCCACAACGCCTTCTGCACCATCAAGGCCGAATGAGTTCATTCCCATTCCTCTCATCGAGGATAGCGGCAGATTATTAATTATATTGTTTGGAACAGTTGTAAAATCATTTGATGTAAAGATATGCTTTGACTTGTCATCCCGCAACGCTTTATCAATTGGAGGAATTGTATAAACAGGCTCATTTGCAATAATTGCCTTGGGGATGGACACAATCTTTTCAACTATGCTCATCTCTTCGTTTGAGCCTGTTTCTTGGGGTGCTTGATATGCAATGTTAGAAACTAACGCATATGTGGAAAGGGAAACTATAAAGAGAATTAATAGGAGGAGACCGCCTTTGTTTTTTCCCGATAGTTTGTTGTTTAGAGGCGCTACTTTTGCATATCCGACTTTATTATCATATACTCTTTTCAAATGATGGGAAACTATCTCTTTCTTTAAAGATTCAAACTCATCCTTTGATACCTCGCCTCTGACATACCTTCTTGTTGCCTCCTCAATCTCTCTATCGAACTCGTCGCTTGTGGCCATCAACTGTAGAATAATCTGGTATTTTTTTAACTGTTTCTGTTTAGGGGATTTAAGAAATAAATAAAAGAAAGAGAAAAATAAATCAATATATCTCTAAAGCTTTTGATTTGCGCCTTGGAAAACAACGCCTGCTGAAGTCACGACTCTATAATGGTAGATTGTTCCTGATGAAAGCCCTGGTATTGTAACAATCCATCTGGTATTGCTATATTCCATGGAATAGGTTCTACCGCC
>JAHKLW010000083.1 GCA_020854815.1 Methanofastidiosum sp.
AGCTTCAGCAATATCTTTATTGATTGATGTTAGGCCGCTGAGATATAATAAATTATAATCATTAGGCCACTCCTTTGCACATTCTTCTATTTTCTCGATTCCATTATCTTTTATGGCGTCTTCGATTACTTTTATTCTTCCTTCATATGTGCTCCCGCAATCAAGATCAACTTTTTCTCCAGGTTGACTGCTAGCAACATCTGTAAATTTTATTTCTACTGTTTGATTACCAGCTAAATCGATTATACGATACATAAAACCTGTGTGATCTCTGGATTCTGTTCATCCTTCTGTCGTCTTGTTGACTAGTTTTTTCGCATAAACAACATATCGCCCTCTTGTTATGTCTTTCACCTCTCAATTATCTGTATCTTTATTTTGTTCTCCTAAAAATATTTCTTTGCCTCCTTCTAATTTCGTTAGTTTAAATTGAGTGCCTAGGTTTGATTTTACAATAAGCGTATATTTTGGTAAGGCATCCTCTCTTACGTAAACCACTTGTATGACTTGACCTTTTTCATTATGACTACATACTTGCTTACAATCCTTATCAAGGCATTGATCTACTTTTATAGTGAAGTTAACTGGAGCACCGGAATAGCCTGTTGGCTTGCCGTCTGTGTCTCACAATGTGCTCAATATATTTTTTCTACCTTGCTCATATATATCTGCAAAGCTAACTTCTCATTTTCTGTCAAGACTTGAATTAATTATTTTGCCAGTTTGAGGCAATTTTATTTCATGTCCATCAATATAAATGCTAGCTCTTAAATAAATTGGTTGGTCAGCTGCTGGTCAAGCACATTCGTTAATTCTAAACAAACCACTAATTGTTCCTGATCCAGGATTTTCTCGAGAATTTAAAACCACTGTTTTATTAAAAGTTGTTTCGAAATTACAAGCTTTTCTCGTGTTGTTTGCATTAGTACAGCTTGGCCCATTTACCTGCGATGATGCTTCGCATTGATTTAAGTTGATTTGTATTTTCTTTTCTTCGCCTAATTCATCTCCATGACCTTTGTAGCATTTTATACCAAATGTTAAATTTTGAACTTGACCTGAATTGTTTTCCTTAAAATTAACTGTTGCACTACCTTTTGCTCCTGCCTGAATATTTCAATCTGTTGAATCAAAATATTCCTTATTGCCTGGTTCTACTTTTTCACATCGCGTTCAATTACTTCCTATTTCTCATGAAAATTCTGCCTTTCCTTTGCATGCTATAGTTTTGTTTTCAACTTTAAAATCAAATTTATCATCTGTCTTTTCTTCTGCTTCTATTTGTATGTTTAAGCTTTGGTGAATTGCTGTGCCATCATTTTTGGTGTACTTACAAGTAATTCCAAAGTTTTCAAAATCTTTTTGTCTGGTAGCCATTGTCCTTGTTCCTTTAAGATCAACTCTTTCATCTTTGGGATTTCATAGTCAACATAAGTCAAAATTTTGTGCTTCTCATCTAAAAACTATTGGAGTGTCTTTTGTTGTTTTTGTATGTGCTAGAGCACTGTTTTTACCTTCTATGCATTTTTCTTCTTTTCCTTCTATTTTATAGCAAAGCTTTAATGCTTGCTCTTGCTTTTCTTCAAAGAGAATTCCAACGGGCCTTATTTGCTCGGATTCTTCTTGTGTAGCAAAATCATAAAATTTTACATTAAGCACTCCTGGTCGTTCAATTATATTTTTTTGCGCCTGAAGCTGAGCACTTGAAAATGTTAATTCTTGAGTAAAGACTTTCGTATCTTTCTCAAATGTTATTGTCTGTTCCTGTCTAATATCTGAACCAAAATATGCCTGTAATCTAGATTGAGCTGTTATTGATTCGCCTTCGTTGCAAACTAAAGTAACTTTGACTTTAAGCTCTTTGTCTAAATCAATTAAGAAATTGTCCCCTGTTTTTGTTATTGTTTTGCCATCTTGATTTAAAGAAGCTTGAGTTATAATGCATGGATATTTTTCTCAATCTTTTCCTTCTTTAACAGCTTCTATAATACCTCTTACTTGATCACTTACGAATAACTTTCTGAACTCCCGGGTCTCAAAAGTTATCAAAGCCTTGGCAATATCATTATTAATATAAGTTATTCCTTCTATCGCCAAAAATTCCACTGTTTTTAAAGTCAGACCATTGATGGAGTCTAAATTAATTGATTTTAAGCCGTTTAAATATATCCCTCTTGTCTTGCCACTGCCTAAAGCGATTGCAGTTTCTGAATCAATTTCTGTTAGACCGTTAAGATACAAAGAGACAGTCTTTCCTTTTGTTAAGGCTTCGGCCACTTCTTTATTAATTGATGTCATTCCATTAAGATACAAATATCCAAGATTGCTTCCTTTTGTTAAGGCTTCTGCTACTTCTTTATTAATTGATGTTAGACCGTCGAGAACTAATCATTTAATACTTCCTTTTGTTAAGGCTTCGGCCACTTCTTTGTTAATCGATATTATATCATTACAATATAAAGTACTAATATTTTTACTAACCAAGATTTCAGCTATCTCTTTATTAATTGATTTTATTCCTCTGAGGTTCAAGCCATATTGCCCTGCGTATTTTGAACTAAATTCTTTCACACATTTTTCTATTCTAGGAATGTCTTCTTTTATTATGGCCTCTACAATTGCGTCTCCAATTGACTTTTCACCTTCTTCGCACTCTCCTACTTCACCTCCTTGTGGAGTTAAAACATCTTCCCCAAAGCTAATAACTCCTAGATCACTAAAAAAGCTTTCTCCTGCCATTGATGGTTCTCATGGTAAGTTATCTGAAGCTGGTAATGAGTCTAGTGTAGAAAGGTTTGAAC
>JAHKLW010000084.1 GCA_020854815.1 Methanofastidiosum sp.
AAGCGCCGAGGAAGGGATTTGAACCCTTGTGGTGGCGAGCACCAGCGGTTTTCGAGACCGCCGCCTTACCTAGCTAGACTACCTCGGCACTAAAATGGTATTCTAAAGTTTTTCCCAGCGTACTTTGCACTTTCTCCTAGATATTCTTCTATTCTTAACAATCTATTGTATTTAGAGCAACGTTCGCTTCTTGACGGCGCCCCAGTCTTAATCTGTCCAGATGATATTCCAACTGCTATATCTGCTATCATTGTGTCTTCTGTTTCACCACTTCTGTGGCTTACAACAACTGAGTATCCATTTCTATATGCAAGACTTGCCGTATCCATAGCCTCTGTTAGAGAGCCTATCTGATTAACTTTTAATAGCAAAGAGTTGCATGCGCCTTTCTTTATGCCCATGGCTAATCTTTTCTTGTTAGTAACAAAGAGATCATCACCAACAATTTGGATTTTTTTCCCCAACTTTTTTGTTATTTCTGTAAATCCTTCGAAATCATCTTCGGCCATTGGATCTTCTAATGAAATTATAGGATATTTAGAACTTACATCTGCAAATAAATCTATTAGTTCTCCCGGACTCATTTTTTTCCCCATTGCATTGTATGTATTCGTTTTTTCATCATAAAATGTAGAAGAAGCAGTATCTAGTGCAATCTTAACAACATCTTTGTAAGATAGTTCTTCAAGAGTAGACATAATTACTTCAAGAGGTTCAAATATTTCCTTCATTGGAGGGGCATATCCTCCCTCATCTCCCACATTAGTTGAACTTTTCCCATATTTCTTAGCTATAATTTTTTTCATATGATGATACACTTCAGCACAAATTCTCAAAGCTTCTGAAAAAGAGATAGTGCCTACCGGCATTATCATGAATTCTTGGAAGTTAAGCTCGTTTCCAGCGTGTTCTCCACCATTTATTACATTCATCATAGGTACTGGTAAAACATAGGTGTTTAAACCTCCAATATACTGATAAAGAGGAATATTAATTGTATCTGCAGCACATCTTGCCGCTGCTAGAGAAACTGACAATATTGCATTGGCACCAAAATTACTTTTATTTTCTGTTCCATCTTCTTCTATCATTATTCTATCTATTTCTCTCTGTTTTCTAATATCCATTCCTATTAGCAAAGGGGTAATAGTTTCGTTAACATTTCTGACAGTATTCAAAACTCCTTTTCCATTATATCGATCATTTTTATCTCTAAGTTCTAAAGCTTCATGTTTTCCAGTTGAAGCACCTGAAGGGACAATTGCTGAACCATATCCCCCTCCCGTTATAATTTCTGTTTCAATTGTAGGATTGCCTCGAGAATCAAGAACCTCTCTAGCTTTGATATCTATAATTTCAAACATCTCAAAATCTTTTGCACTGAGCATTAAAACACCTTCATTACATTAATAAATAGACAAATTTTAAGGTTTTCCATGGATATAGAAGATCTTTCGCTTACAAGAGAAGACATTTACCTTCTTAAATCAAAAGGATATGGTAAGTTGTACCCCCCTCAAGAAGAAGCAGTCAATAAAGGTCTTCTATCAGATAATAATCTAATTCTTGCAATACCTACAGCTTCAGGTAAGACCCTTATAGCAATACTTGCTATACTAAAAGCGATAAATGAAGGGCAGAAAGCAATTTATTTAGTTCCACTACGAGCATTAGCTGACGAAAAATATCGAGAATTTGAAGAATTAGGATTGAAAGTAGGGATATCAACAGGAGATTATGATCATCTTGACTATACTCTAAGAAGATATTCAGTATTAATTTTAACAGTTGAACGTTGTGACTCTCTTTTGAGAAATGATACTGATTTTTTTAATGAGTTCTCATTAGTTATTTACGATGAAATTCATTTGATTGATTCTCCAAAAAGGGGAGCAACGCTTGAGATAGTTATCTCAAAACTATCTGATAAAAGAATAATTGGATTATCTGCAACAATCTCAAACGCTGATGAAATTGCTTCATGGCTTGATGCAATTCTGATTAAATCTGAATGGAGACCAGTACAATTAAAAAAAGGAGTTTTTTTTAATGAAACAATTTTCTTTGAAAATGAAGAAAAAAATATTGGCCCAGTTGAAGATCCGGTTTTCCAATTATCTTTAAACTCCATAAATGAGGGGGGGCAGGTATTAATATTTGTGAATAGCAGAAGGGCTGCTGAATCATCTTCTGAAAAAATAGCAAAAAGGTTTCAGATAATAAATACAGAAGGAGAATTTTCAGATACGATATCTGGTAAGAAGCTAGGAAAGTTATTTAGACACGGTGTAGGATTTCATCACGCAGGTTTATTATCTGAAGATAGAAAAAAAGTTGAGGACTCTTTCGTCAATAATATGATAAAAGTCATCGTTGCAACTCCTACTCTTGCTGCAGGTGTAAATCTACCTGCAAGAAGAGTCATAATAAAGGATTATTACCGATTTGATTCGAATTTTGGTTCATTGAAAATTCCTAGAATTGAAATAGCACAAATGATGGGAAGGGCCGGCAGGCCGAAATATGATTCTTATGGCGAGGCTATATTAATTGCAAAAAGAGAAGAAGAAAAAGAATTTTTGTTCAAAGAATATATCGAATCTGAACCGTTGCCTATTTCTTCAAAACTTTCAACTGAGGGCGGATTGAGGGCACATGTTCTTTCACTAGTAGCATCTGGATATGTCAAAGATAGAAAAGCACTCCATGATTTTTTCAATAGGACATTCTATGCTTTTAAAGAAGAATCCGAATCAATGGTGCATTTGATAGACAAAACTCTTGACTTTTTAATAGAAAATAGCTTTTTAGAGAAAGATTTCACCCCCACCCCTTTAGGATCTATTGTTTCAAAATTATATATTGATCCTAAATCAGCAATAATAATTAGGGATGGTATACTAAAGGATAAATTTAATGATATTGGAATTCTCCATTTATTGTGTGCTACTCCAGATATGCCAACGCTTTACTTGAAAAAAAAGGAGTTTGAAATTTATCAAGAAGCACTTTCAGAATTCTGGGAAAAGATAATCACTGATATTCCAGACCCTTCTTATGAAGAAGCTGAATTTGAATTTTTTACATCTCAATTCAAAACAGCAATGCTTTTTCATGATTGGATAAATGAAGAAAAAGAAGAATTGTTAGTTCTAAAATATGGTATTGGAGAAGGAGATTTGCAGAGACTTAGAGAAAATATAGATTGGCTTCTATATTCATTTGAAAAAATTAGTCATGTATTTAGAAGAAATATCCCACAAATAAAAAATTTAAGAACAAGAGTAAAATACGGAATCAAAGAAGAATTAATAGATCTTGTTGAAATAAAAGGTATTGGGCGTGTAAGGGCTAGGAAATTATTTAATGAAGGGATTAAAAATAAAAGTATGGTAAATGTTGACAATCTTCCGATTATCAAAAAAGTATTAGGTGAAAGAATTTCTGAGGCGTTAGTTTTAGGTAAGGATTATGAAGAAAGAGGATTAAAACAAACAAAGATAGATGAATTTTAGAAAAATAAACGGCTGTGGGACATAATTAACCTGCATTTAGCTTCAAAAGATTGTGCCAGAGCACGAGGCATGAGACGGTGCAGTTTATTCTGCCCGTTAACTTCTGCTCTATCTTCCAGCCAAATCGCCTCTTGTCTGCTGAGAACGCAGATTCCGAACTTTCTCGTCTGTAGTACTCGTGAAGATAGCCTTCTGTGTCTCTCATAAATTCCTTCAAAGTGTTCTTCCATTTCTGTGAGCCTTTGAGCGTGCAGTTGTCCTTGGGTATTATATAGACTTTGGCATCGGGAAATCTGTCAACATATGACGGTTGGCTATAGTATTTGTCGAGCCTGACACTCTTTATAGTAATGTCAAGAGTTTTTAGCATCTCCATTGCCCTATCAAACGCTTCTTTCTCGCTTTTCAGGCTTGTTCCATAGGCAATGTACATGAAAGTGTTTAGATCAAGGAGCGCAAACTTAAATACAAACTCCCTCCGGAGCTGATTTTCTCCGTATTTTACTTCTTTTGCCCCATCATGCCTCTTTTATACTGCTGAAGAGTAGTGCTTATCTATGGTAAGCATGTAACCTGTTCCGTCTCCTGCTGTGTCGGCATTGTCTACGCCCTTCTTTTGTAGCATCAAAACATGGAGGTTATGGATGGCAAGAGCCACCTCTGGATCGGAGTACAGCCTTTCTATCGTCTTGTAGCTGACATCAATGTCATTTAGCATAGAAAAAATAACGAGCATGTTAGCCATCATCCTGTTGCTATGGCCAACAAGCTCTTTTATTAGAAGAAGAGTTACTCTCTGTTTAAGAGAGAGTTTTCGAATAGGGCCTCTCCCCTTGGTAGTTTTTATGCATTTTGTGGCTTCATCAATCAAGGGCGAGATTTCTCTAAATGCCGATCGAATGCTTTGGGATAGCTCTTTTTCATATTCTGGCCAGTTTCTGCCGGCACTTGATTTGACATAGCAATCAGAATAAACGCCAGCTTTTATGTCTTTTAGGCGCTTTCTGACCTGTTCTGTCGTCAGCATGTGGCACTAATAACCCAAAGCTTTATAAGGCTTTCCATGGATAGACTAACCATGCCACGAAAAGTTGAAGCTATAATAAATGGCCCGCTTAATCTAAGTGAGGAAGTTGTTCAGATTTATGAGCGAAAAGTCACTGCTTATGGAAACAGTGCAAAAGTAGATGCCCAGAAGAAGTACATAGGCTATCGAGCCTATGTAATTATTGTCAAAGACTAGCACCTAACTTCTATTTGGATGGGGGCAAAAGGAATTATGTCCCACAGCCTCATTTTTGTATAATCTTTTATAGGTATAATCCATTGCATTAATTCCCCATTTTTTTAGATGAGTATTTGGAAGCCCGTACCATTTGCTTTCATTATTATTTGAATAAGGTTCAGGTGTATCTACCCCCACAAGTCTAATC
>JAHKLW010000085.1 GCA_020854815.1 Methanofastidiosum sp.
GCACGATATGGCCGTTTTCTACAATCCCGCTCTCTACATTTTCCAAGCGGGCCATTTGCTTGCTATAGCTTTCCAACACTTTCAAAGCATCCTCGTCTTGCGGCTCGCTTTGAGGTTGTTCTTCTACTTCCATTCCTTTAAAGTCTGGAAGTTTGATCTCCGGAATAACCGATACCGTAGCTTTATAAATCAAAGGAAGTCCGCGATCGATCTGAACCACTTCTACCTTGGGATCCCCGATCGTTTCTAAATCTGCTTCCTTAATCACTTCCGGCAAGGTTTGATTAAGTAAAATATCCAGAGCTTCTTCAAAGAGCGCTTCCTTACCCACTAGACTCTCAAAGATGGGGCGCGGCACTTTGCCCTTGCGGAAACCGGGGATATTAATCTGCTTGACCATTTTTCGATATGATTGCTCTAACGCTTCTTCAACCCGCTGTTCCTCTACTTCGATCTCCAAGGTAGCCAGATTAGTTTGTATCTTCTCCACACTGAACTTCATTTATTCTGCTCCTCCTTGCTCTGTTCAACCCCAGCAATGACTCTAAATATGGGTGCCGGTTAACTTTACCATATTATTTTTCCCATTACCAGCAACAAACATAACTGATTAGGGTGTCAAAAAACTCGTTTCTGTAGAAACAATTATTACCCGCATCCGGCGTATCCTCAAAAACCTGAAAAGAGTGCGTGGTATTTCGATCAATAATTTTTTAAGGTTCAAAAGAAGTGCTCTCTTTAACACTCTTTTTACATTAATTGCCGCTATCTTAAAGGAGAACCAGATTTTTGAGCGCAGTAAACCCCTGACTGGGATTCGATCCACGTGATACCTTCTGCGCAACACTGAGGGTAGGCCTTCTACCCCATTTCGTTTCTTGGCTAAGGCACGATACTCTTCTGTGGATAACTTCTTAATGTAAGTTGCTCGTTGCACCATTTTTTCGGATATCATCACAAAAGCGGATTTCTTTTGCAGCTTAGCACCACATTTTTCTCTTAGAGGACAATGTTCACAAGTTGCTTTGTTAAAGGAGGCCCGATACATCCCGCTATCTTTATAGTATCGCGTTTTATAAGGACTAAAACCGGCAGGACATTTTATGATTTCCTTATTATGTTCGTCAAGCTGAAAGTCGGCCAGAGTTACATCCGGTGATTTCCCGAGCAGGGCGGTTGTTATGAGTTCGATGTTACATTCTGCAGCCAGTTCCATGTTTTCAATACTGGAGTAGGCCCCATCGGCCAGCAAAGTCATTGATGTTTCCTGTTTGCCAAGTTTTTCAATGGTTTCTTTGCAGAAGCTGCTGTCACTATGACTGTTTTGTTGGTAATCATAAGAGGTAATCAGGGCACCTTGGTCATCAAAGGTTTCTACCAGATTGCCGACATATCCCTTGTTGTCCTTCCCGGCTTTGCTTCGATAGGTGGCATCCGGGTCAGAGGGGTTTTGCAGACTTTTGGGGGATACTTGTTTTTTATCTTTAAGAGTGGCTTTCCCTTCCGGTGTCTTTTCGGTTTGTTCATTAAGCACCCTTTGCAGAAGCTGGTATTCAGTCAAATCAAAATAGCTTTCATCCAACTTAGAGATGAGTTCATTCGCATCGTCAATCACTTGCTGCAACCGGGAGGTGATTTCCTCTCCCTTACGGTGATAGATCATTTCGTTTCGGTCTTCTTCTTTGAGGTAGTGCATCAGCTCGGTTGGAAGTAGCTTATCTTCTTTATTTTTATGGAGAGCCTTTACCATGTTTGCCACGCAGGTATAAAGAATCTCCAGCCGGGACATTTTCTTGCAGCTGGATGAAACCATCAGGCTATCCATCCGTTTCATGGAGGGGCTAATGTTTAAGTATTCGACAAAGACCTGGGCCATCGCTTCCATTTCTTCTTGTAAGAGATCAACACCGGTCTCTTGGGTATGCTGGTAGAGCCTTTCGCGAAAACGGCTAAAGGTGCGGTCGCTGAAGGGTTGCTCTTTAAAACTGGTTGTGTGAAGGGCATATTGGAATCGCACATCACAAAGAATACTGGCAAGAAGTTCATCATCGGTCAGGTTAAACATCTCTTTTAAAATCATAGATCCGACCACCGCGTTTACCGGGCTGTTAGGCCGTGAGGCTGGATTGTCACTATATAAAACCGCAAAACGTTCTTCGTTAATAGCGGGAAAGATGATATCTGCAAATCCTTTTGCCCAGGAATTCGCAATGAACTTCTGAATACGTTCACTGAGAACTAAAAAATTGTCTTCCAGGTTGATTTGTTGATATTTATTCAGCTTAAATGCCACATTAATCTACCTTCCATTGGAAATTTTATATGGTTTTATTATACCATATAAATGGCCAGATTTCCTTATATATCAAGGGCTTTCGGCTTTTTTTACTGAAATTTTAACCTGGAAATTAGTCGGGTTTATATCACCTCATTTTGGGTGGAAAATTTACTTTTGACACCCTAATCATCATTAAGGCAACAATAAAAAGCGCTTGCTGATTGTGATTGATTAACTCTAAGCAAAGGGTTTAACAAATCTACAACAAGTGCCGGCGACCCCTTAAGTTGGTTCGGTCCAGATCTACGATTATTACTTCGGCCCCAATCTTTTTAACCGCTTCCCAAGGGATCACCATCTGCTGCTGATCACCCCAAAAACTCAACAGATTATTTCTCCCCGGCAGAATCAGTGATTGTACTCTTCCGGATTCAAGATCAATGACCAGGTCCGACTCTCCTACAGTGCCCAGCCGGCCTCCATCATAAAAGTTGATTATTTCTTTGCCTACCAGTTCACTCATGCGCATCTTTTTGCCCCCCGATCCTGGTCCAAATTATTGTTTTACTGATAGAACTTATGAGGGGCTGACCTAAATTATTACCGTTTATTACCGATTACCTTACCCATTGTTTCAGTTCCGGAGTATAATCCCCCGGTCCAATTGCCACGCCGGAAAAGTTTTCCGGCCTAAACAGCTGCTGGGCCAAGGATAGTATATCCTCCTGCGTAACCGCGTCCACCTTTTCGATTACCTCATCCGGATCAATCACCCGATCGTAACACAACTCGGAGCGGCCAAGTCGGGTCATGCGGTTACTGACACTCTCCAGGCCTAAATACATTCCGCCTTTGATCTGGTCTTTAGTCCGCTGCAGTTCACTGGCCTTGATCCCTTCAGCCTGTACCTGCCGGACTTCTTTCATCAGCAGTTCTAGAATTTGGGTAACGTTGGCCGGTCCGGTGCCGGCATAAATCCCTAAAAGCCCGCTGTCGCGGTAAGAAGTATGGTAGGAATATACCGAATAGGCCAAGCCGCGCTCCTCCCGGATTTCCTGAAAAAGCCGGGAACTAACCCCGCCGCCCAAAACGTTGTTTAATACGGACAAGGCGTAAATCTGATCAGCATTATGACTTAACCCCGGTACCCCGAGGCATAAATGGACTTGTTCCGTATCCTTTTGCTGACTGACGATGGCCGATTGCGGGCACGGTGCTTCTGGCTGCAGAACCGGCAAC
>JAHKLW010000086.1 GCA_020854815.1 Methanofastidiosum sp.
GTTGCCATGACACAAGAAATAACATATGGAACAGGGTTGACATCAAAATAATCTGTTATTTCAAGCAAAACGGCTGTAACAAAAATAATTGAAGTGACCTCATCAATTGCCATTGCAAGAAAAGCAGAAAGCAGGCAAAAGACAATTAAAAGGAGATGTGCTTCAAAGTTAGTTAGTTTGATGATTTTAATCATCAACCACCTAAAGAATCCAACGTCTTTTAACATACCCACAAGTGTCATCATCCCAACAAGAAATAGTATTACTTCAAGTGACGCGAATTCTATCAAATGTGGAATATCCAACGTCCGCGTTAACAATAAAGTTGATACTCCAAGGAAAGCTATGGCAACTCTAAAGCTCCAAAACAATAGTGTACCAATGACTGTTGCTGCCAGAATAGATGTTGCAATGACCTGATTCTGTGTTAATCCTATATAATCAAGTAGAGCGGCAATACCGATAGTTAATCCTACAAGTATAATCACATCTCTTCTAAAGTTTAAATTTCCACTGCCTTCATATTCTTCAGCCATTTAGTGACACCACTAGGATAGGAAGAGCTTATTTAGATTAGCATTTAAACTTATCTGAAGGTCTTATTTGAATATATTTATATATTATTAATAAAAAGAGTATATGTGATCTGATGAGAGAAGACATCCTTATTAAGCATTTGAAAAATCTTACTTTTGCAAACAAAGAAATAAAAGATGCTTTTTTAATGGATGTAGATGGTCTTTTGATAGCTGTTCTTGATAAAAATAGAGATAAACAAGACATAGCGGCACGGATGGCAGGGGTAATTGATGCTGCTAAGAGGATTGAGAATAAATTACCAGATGCCATATCAGTTATTACTAATGAGAATAGTATTGTTGCCATTCCACTATCTGAAAAATTTTTATTAGTTGTATTGGGAACAAATGGTCTAAATATACACAATTTGAGAAAATTAGTCGATAAGAACAAGGACAATATTCTTAGCATGATTGAAAAAAGAGAGTTTAATGATCTTTACACATTCAATCCGACAGAGATTAAAGGATTGGACATATAACGATAAGATGTAATAATTTATTAGCAAACTACCAATAGCTTATCCTTTTTTGATAATTTTAAATATTAAATTATTCTTCAAATGGTAATTTAAAACATTATATAAAAGATATATAGATTTATTATAGACAAAAAATACTCTATTATAGCCTTATTAGGCCTAAATTGACCATAAATATTACAATAGTAATAAATACTGAAGGTTAGGTCTTTATTTTATCTATATGCTATACATATGTTTAGCATATATAAAATTTATTGGAGATTTAATAATAAGGTGATTAAAAATGTCGATGGAAATAAATCTATTAGATACTCTGTGGGTGTTAATTGCCAGCTTTCTGGTATTTGTAATGCACCTTGGATTTACTACAATCGAAGCGGGATTAACAAGGTCCAAAAACACAATAAGCATTATTACAAAAAATGTATTCACTATTGCCATGGGGAGCATAGTCTTTATGATTATAGGATTTACTTTGGCTTTTTCTGGTGATGGCAAGTTTATCGGTGATTTGGCCTATTTCATGATTAATGGATTAAACTCTGATCCATGGCCAGGGCTTATGATTCCAGCGATGGCTTTCTTTCTGTTTCAAGTAATGTTTGCTGCAACATCGGCCACTATAGTAAGTGGTGCAGTTGCAGAGAGGATAAAATTCAGCGCCTACATTGTTGTTTCTGTTATCCTCATAGGATTGATTTATCCAATAATAGCTCACTGGATATGGGGAGGTGGTTGGCTTTCATCTTTAGGATTCCATGATTTTGCTGGATCAACTGTTGTTCACAGTGTGGGAGGATGGACTGCTCTTGCTACAGTCATAATTTTAGGTCCGAGAATTGGTAAGTTCGATAAAGATGGAACACCACAAGCCATAGCAGGTCACAACATAGGTCTTGCAGCAATTGGATGTTTACTCCTTTGGTTTGGGTGGTTTGGATTTAATCCTGGAAGTGAACTAGCCTTAACAAAAAATGTTCCGTTAATTGCAATAACAACTAACATTGCTGCTGCGGGAGGGGGTCTTGCTGCACTAGCTATTACCAAAATTAAGGGAGGCAAACCTGATATTGGTATGTTCTTAAACGGTATATTGGCTGGACTTGTCGCAATAACTGCTCCTTGTGCTGTTGTAAGCCCGAAATGGGCACTTGTGATTGGGATACTTGCCGGTATAATAGTTGTTTATGCAGTAGAATTTATCGAAGCAAAGCTTAGATTAGATGACCCCGTAGGTGCTATTTCTGTCCATGGTGTTTGCGGGTTTTTCGGGACTATCAGTGTTGGATTATTTTCAAGTACTAATGGCTTAATCACCACAGGCTCTACATCTCAGCTAATTGTTCAATTAATTGGTGCAGGTGCCACCTTTGCCCTAGTCTTTGTCTCTACACTGATAATAGCCAAAGTTTTGGATATGGTCATGGGGTTAAGAGTTTCTGAGGAGGTAGAAATAAAAGGTCTGGATATCACAGAGTTTGGTGGAGATTCTTACCCAGACTTTCTTAAAATGTGAGGTGCTAATTTATGAAAAAAGTTGAAGCTATAATCAGACCTGAAAAGATTCAAGATGTCAAGGCCGCACTGGATGAACTTGGGTGTATTGGAATGACTATTACAGAAGTCAAAGGTAGAGGAAAGCAGGGGGGCGTCACACAACAGTGGAGAGGCAGGCAATACCACATTGATCTTTTGCCTAAGATAAAAATTGAGTTGGTCGTTAAAACAAAATATGTTGACAAAGTTGTCAATGCCATAATTGAAAGTGCAAAGACAGGAAATACAGGAGACGGCAAGATATTTATTACACCTGTGGAAAAAGTATACCGTGTGAGAACTGGAGACGTTGATGAAGATGCAATTTAATATTTTTTTATTTATTTTATAAAATTCAATCGTAATCTTTAAATTAATAAATAAAAGAAAAAAACTATGAGAAATGTAAAATGGCAATTAAAATGGGCAGTTATTCTAATATTTTTATCCGCTTTAGTGTATATATTCCACTACTTTATATTTAGAGATGTTCATCACATCTTTATATACTTGATTGGGGACATTGCCTTTGTATTCATTGAAGTACTGATGGTTACTCTTGTAATCCACGAATTATTGACTATGCGAGATAAGAAAGAGATGCTAGAAAAGATGAATATGGTAGTGGGGGCCTTTTTCAGTGAAATGGGCAGCACTCTTCTAGACCGCCTTAATGATTTTGATAAGAATTTTGACGATATTAAAGAAAATTTTATTGATATCGGTACATGGTCTAAAAAGGAATTTCCTGAGAAACTAGAAATTGCCAAAAGTACTAAGTATGAGATTGATATGGGAAAGGGCGATTTAGAAAAACTCAAAAATTTTTTGTTAGAAAAGAGAGAGTTCATGCTAAGGCTTCTTGAAAATCCTAATCTTTTAGAACATGATTCCTTTACAGAACTTCTTTGGGCTGTAACTCACCTATCAGAAGAGCTATCGTTACGAAAAGATCTAAAAAAATGTACTAATAATGATCTAAATCATTTAGAGAGTGACTTGAAAAGAGCATATATCCTCCTAATCTACGAATGGATAGGATACATGTCCCATCTAAAAAACAAGTACCCCTACCTATTCTCTCTTGCAGTAAGAATGAATCCATTTGATCCCGAGGCATCAATAGAAATAAAATAATAAAAGAAAAAATAAATTATTTTTTATCTTCTTTTTTAATTATCATAGATATACAATTTTGTGGACAGACCATCTTGCACAGTGCACATCCTACACATTTTTCATAGTCAACATCATTTAGCTTTGGATTTTTCATTGCATCTGTAGCCCCGTCCTTACATGCAGTGACACATCTTCTGCAATCTATGCATCTTTCTGTGTCTACATCTGAATACACTTCTTCTATGTAGTCAAGTTTTTCGAGGTCAGTGATTCTTGGCAATGTAATTCCTTTCAAATCAGCAAGAGAATCGTATCCATTCTCTTTCATGAAGGTTAAGATATTTTCATTCCAACCTTTTACAATATCAAATCCGTACCACATTGCTGCTGTTGCGAGCTGTACTGTACCTGCTCCCATCATCATGTACTCGATTACATTTTCCCATGATTCGATTCCGCCAATACCTGAAATATTGATGCCTTGTTTTGCTATTTCTCCAACCATCCTAAGACCAATTGGCCTTACAGCCGGACCTGAGTAACCACCAAATCCACCCTTGCCCCAAACGTCGGGTAAAGGATTTCCAGTAGTTATATCAACACCCGATAGAACTAAGACGGTATTAATTGCTGAGACTCCTTTTGCGCCGCCCTTTATTGCTTCTTTTGCTATTGATGCGATGTCAGTTACGTTTGGAGTTAGTTTTGTCATGATTGGAACACTTACGGCTTCTGCTGCTGCTATTGAGACTTCACCAGTCAATGGACAGTCTTGGCCTATGAATGCTCCCATTGCACTATCTGACATATGAGGACATGAAACATTGAGCTCAATTATATCTGCGCCTTGTGCCTCAACATCTCTTGCTAATTTTGACCATTCATCAAGATCTGTGCCTGCCATAATACTTGCAATAATAGGAGTGCCATGAGTTTTCTTAAGCTCTCTTAATATTTTAAACTCTTTTATCCACCAGTCAAAGACATAAGTGGAAATATGCTCGATATTTTGCATTCCAAATAATCTGTTTCTACCTTTAACTCCTTGAAACCTCGGTTTCGGATCATGGAATTGCCTGTAAGATATAGTCTTAGTAACTCCTCCTCCAAAACCAGCCTCTACCGCCCTTTTAATATGGTCTGCATCCAAAGTGGGTGGGGCTGAAGAGAGGAGAATTGGACTCTTAAATTCAACACCTAAAAATTCAACACCTAAATCTACCATTAGATCACCTTCCAAACTTTAATCCATATACTTGTGGGATTATAGAATACTTAGAACCTGCGGCCCTTTTTAGAAATGAAGGATCGTTTGTAATGAACGGATATGCCCTCCACTTTGAATCAGCCCTAGCAACTACGGCTTTTGAGAATATATCATTCTTAAGGCTGTATGTTATCAAGGCTGTTATCACTCCACCATCCTGACTATGGAATGATGGATTTTTGGCCCTTGCTGCAACAATCTCGGGCTCTTCCTTATCCTTCAAGAGAATTTCCTTAAACGAGTGTGTTCTTGGGCATGACATATAGCAGCATCCACAGTTATTTAGACATCCCCTAATACTGTAAGGCCTCCCATCTTCCAGTATTTCGATATTATAACATGGACATGCCAATGCACATGTTCCACATGCAACACAAAGCCCCGGTTGCAGAATTTCTTTTTCTAAATCCATAAACTCCTTTTTATGACCTTTCTCGATAAATCCTTCTAAATTATCATCTTTTTCCAAATCCACAAAAGGAAGTTTGAATCCCTTGTCCTGGGCAAGTTTAATTGATTTTTTTGCTTGTTTATTGTTTAGGTCAATTATCTTGTTTAGTTCATCTGTCTGCACATTTGTTGATACTTCTATAAGATCTTGATCAATAAGTTTTTTGAAGAGTCTTTTTGCTTCTTTTGATCTTAAGATAACTGTTGACCATCCTGCTTGTGTTCCAACGCTTCCAATAGATATATCTGCAAAATCACCTGTAAAATCGGCACACTGCCTGCAGTTTCCCCTGGCGTATCTTGACACATCTTTTACCTTTCTCGATCTTACTTCTTTATCGGTATATGCATAGAAAACTCCGCTGGAAATATTCATCTTTGTGACTTCTTCTAGGGGCAGGCCCATGTCCTTTTCTACATAAGATGGTATTGATTTTGGGGAAAAGTTTTCTTTACAGAAAACTGCTACAGTAAAAACTCTTTTTGGCCAGTGTGGATAATCTGCGTCTCTGTCTTTATAGAATTCCTTAAACTCTTTGGTCAATGCCATGACTTTCTTTACGCCGTTTATTTCGCACGGGTTCCCGACGATTACAACTTGAGCTCTAGGATCTTTGTCTGTCTGAGAGAAACTAACCTCCTTGATAACAGTTTCACTCGTTTATATCCCTCCTATTCTTAAATTTTCTAAAAACAAAATAGATAAAAACATAATATCTATATGATTTTATTATTTAAATAGTTTTCGTCATATATTCATTTTAATAAATAAATATTAAAATATAAACGGATAATATAACAATTAACGAATAATATCCGCTTTTCTTCCAAGAGCCCGTTTTTTTCTTAGATAATACATGAATGGATTATTTATTCCTCTGGCTGTGATTGTTTTATTTTTAACAAATGCTAAAAGTTGCTTTTTTACTTCAGCTTCAGGTAAGTCAGTTCTTTGAATAATCTCATTTATTGTCCTCATTCTATCTTTTAAAATAAGTAATATTTTTTCTCCTGTAGTGTTGCCTTTAATGTTTTCAAGGATTTCTTTTTTTGTGACCTCATAAAAGTACGTATTACAGAAACTGTCAGGTTCGCATAATGTTGGTGCGTTTTCCTTTACCTTCGCACATCCCGGAGGGATATACCATTTGCTCCGCCCAAAGTTATCTAACGTAGGATGAGCGAGCCCAAATCCGAGATGATAATAAATATTTAGTTCCTCTTGAGGTTGGTCTTCTAGGAAAGGGGGATTGCATTTGTTAGCGGCAGATAAAATCAATGGAATTACTTCGTTTATTAAAATATTAATCTGATTTTCATTGAGAGACGGTTTTTCATCTTTAGAGAAAATTTTAGTCGAAGGTAATAATCTTGAGTAAGATAAAAAAGAAGATAAGAATAATGTAATTGCATAGTTTCTATCGCCAGCACCGACGCCTGATAGGGCCTTAAGTACACAGGGTGGGTAAACTTCAGGATTTAGCTCTTCTGATTGAACTTCTATCTCAGTTAGGGAACCTGAGATCTTAGAGATCTCCCTAAATATCTCGTCATATATTGGAAGTTTAAGTTCTTTTGTTTTTTCACTGATACTTTTTATATATCCTGTAATCCTCTGCTCCATTTTTTTCATGAATGCGTTGAGAAATTTACTATTGTCTACGAGTATGTAACCATTAAGAATGTAGCTATCGGTATATTGAACCAAGCTTTCCGCGTCTGTCCATTTGATAAAATAATATTCTGGAAAAAGCCTTGGATCTCTGGATTCCGCCGATATTTTGAAAAGACCAAGTTTTTCTAAATCCCTTATAATTTCATCTGTGATTTTAAGGTCTATTTCTTTGATTAGAGAAAATGGTTCTTCTATTGAAATTTCTTTTCCTTTTTTTGCCCTATATTCGAGGATTCTGTTTATGTCGGGGATACGAAATGGTATAACTTCAATTATTTCTCTAACAGTTTTTATAATCTCGTCTTTGCTTTGTTTATTATTTTTTTCTGCAATCAATGCCTCGGCCAACCTTGATTTATATATTTTTGAATTTGTAGAAGCAAAAAGTCTAGCTTCGCTGGAAAAAGGTCTTTTTGAAAGCGCCTGACAAAAAAGATAAAAAGAAATTATGTCTGTTGTTTCATCGGAACCTAAAGGGGATAGATATTTTTGATTTTTGGCATTATCTATTTCATTTTTAATTTTATTGATTCCAAAATCTAAGAGTTCTTGCGATACTTCGTCAAAGCTAATGCCAAGGTATTCTTTAGCCTCCTCTCGAAAAGGGTTTATAAGAAGAGGGTTCATAAAAGAAAACTCTATTGTGATTTAAAATAGTTTTCTATGGAAAGTTATACATTTCAGTTGAAGGTGCTATTTGTTCAATATTTTTTAGATCGTTTCTTTCGCATCTAACTAAAAGTTCTTCTATTTTTCCAATGTCTTCCTGGTTTCTATTTCCTATAAGGATCAGTGGTTTATGCTCTGCATCTGCTGCCTGTATCATTAATTCTCTGTATTCCTCTCTTGAGCCTCCTTTGAAAAAAACTATAATCTCGTATTTACTTATGAAATCTATAACTTTGGGCAAAAGTTTTTTCATGCCTTTTGAATCAAGAATCTGCTCATAATCCTTTACTATTGTATCAGGATATAAAAGACCATATTTAGCACTTAAAATTGCATAATCAGCGCCATTTTTTCTATTATAAACGGCTTTTATCCTTGAGGATTTGTAAAGATTAATAGCAGGCATTCGACCTTTATTTTTTTTTGCTCCGCAGGCAGTTGCAAGAAGCACCTTCATTAGAACTCAACTTTATTTATTTGGTTTAGGACCTTGGCCCTTATTTCACTAACATCTTCAAAATCAATTAAGATTTCTCCCTTTTTCATTAAATTCTTTTGAGCAGGTGTCATCTTTTCTCCACATATGCATTTTTCACTTGTTTTACCATAGGTAATCTTTCCAGCCAAACATTTTGGACATCTAAGAACTGTTTTTTTACCGCTGAGTTTTCCCCTTTTAGTAAAGGGCTTACCTTCTACTTCAACGATGTCAAGTGCAAAATCAATTGTTTTGGCATTTGAAACTGAGGTTCCCACGCCAAAGGCATCTGCTTCTTTAAATGATTTAAAAGATTCTTCGTCCAGTCCCCCTGAAAGGAATATTTTTACATCAGTATATCCTCTGATGTCAAGCTCCCATCTAACTTCCTGTATTATCTTTGACATATTTCCTCTTCTTGAACCAGGTGTGTCTAATCTTACTCCCGCAAGATTTTTGATATTTTCAGCTGCAATCAATGCTTCTCTTTTTTCATCACAAAAAGTATCTGCAAGCATTATCCGCGGGACATCTTTATCTATTATCTTATCAAATAAAATAAAAGCCTCTTTTGAATCACCGAGTATTAAGGCAAGTGAATGTGGCATTGTTCCTGAAGCCTTCTTCCCTATAATTTTTTCAGCCCCTATACAAGAAAACCCGTCCAATCCCCCAAGATAAGCTGCCCTGTCAATCATAGGGGCTATTGTAGGATGCATTCTTCTAACACCGAAACTTAATATTGGTTTTTCTCCGGCCATTTTTTTGAGTCTGGCAGACTTAGTTGATATGCCAGATGACTGACAAAGAAATCCAAGTAGTGCTGTTTCCAGATCACAAAATTCTTTATAATTTCCTTCAATTGTAAGAACAGGCTCTTGTTGATAGAAAAGTGAACCTTCATCAAGCCCTATAACATCGATATTGTAGTCTTCAAGCAATAATAGTGCTTCGTATAGTCCGGATAATATGCCCCATCTATAATTATTTGGGAGACTGGATGCTGTGATTTCAACGACTGCATTTTTATTGATGCTCTTCTCTTCAAGAATTTTTTTTGTATTGATAAAATAAAAATCAGTAGTTTTGCCTGATTTAATATCTTTTTCAGATGCTGTAAAAAACATTATATCCCTTCAAATTTTATATCAAACTTAGTATAATCAAATTTAAATCTTTCTTCTTCAAATTTTCTCTCTCTGCCATATCTAGCAAGAGGTTTTGATAGGTGACGTTTAGCACACATTGGCACTTCATATACTCCTTTTTTAATGTCTCTTGGGATTGGATGGTGCAAAACTTTTCTGTCTTTTGTGTGACATTTCTTGCAACGATAGCCTTTATCCTTACCAATTGACTTCATCTGATTAGTACAAATAGGACATATAGGTTTTTCTGTTTTATACAATTGGACTAGTTCTAATATTTCTATTTTCTCTAGATTAATTGTAAGTCCGTGCTCTGTTTCTAGAACCCCCCCATATGCAATTATTATATCTCCTCTTGAAAGCTTTCTGATTATACTCCTAAATCCTTTGGTAGGCTCATAGGCTGCACATAGAATTTTTTTGCCATTTGATATTTCAAAAAAGACGTGTCCGCCTAAGACCGTATAGGGATTCTTTGATAAAGTTCCTTTAACTATAACAGAAGAATAAGGTAAGACTTCTTCAATACTCTTCTCTTCAAGATGCATATCGGTACCCTGATTAGTTACAAAGAGATTTCTTTTGAATGGAATCTCCGATTCTATAATTGATGCAGCTTCTAATATCACCCCAGGTGACTCGCCTCTTAGGCCATATAGGATTGGACAGTCTGAATGTGGCGATATAACCATCCTCTGATTCGGGAAATCATAACTTGAGAAAATTTTTGGGGAGTATTTTTTTTCTATCTCTTTGGCACTTTCTTCACTGACAAATTTCTTGCCTTTTTTAGTGTGACTTCTATAAACTATTAGCTCATATGTAAAATCGTCTAACTGCAATCCACATGAAGCAAGAGCTCCAATTAATCCTCTGCCATTTCCTATGTATCTATAGTCAGCGCCAATTTTGTCTAATAATGAAATTGCCTCTTCTATGGAAAGCATTTCGTGAAGTGCTCTTTTAGCAAATAATTGAATCTCTCGAGTAACTGAGTTATCCTCAAGGAAAACTATTGCTGGATTTGTATTTTCTCCAGATTCAGAATAATCAGATATAATATCAAATGAAACGGATTTAATTTTTTCTATGATTTCTGCTTTAGTTTTGCTAGTTATTTTTATCGATACTGCCCCATTTCCCCTAGTTTTATAGGGATTATTTGGATTTAGGCGCAGTAATTTTGGGGGTTCTTTTATTATATTTCTATCAATTTCCTTTATAGCCTCTATAATAAGTGTCCCAATATATGTTGTGCACATTCCGTCAACTGAATCTGTATCGTCAAGCCCAATTATCACGAAAAAATTGAGGTATATATTTATATAACCTTTCTTATACCTTTACTTATATGGATAAGGAAGGGCTTTTGGATAATATTGTTGAAACTTTGAAAAAAGGAGGTTTTGAAGTAGCCCTATCTAGGGTTCAATGTTCATTTGATATAGTTGCAAGAAGAAATCTTATAGTACTTATCATAAAAGCCTTGGTAAACCTTGATACTTTTTCTGATGAACATGCATGGGACCTTAAAATTTTGTCAAAAGCTCTGAAAGCGACGCCACTCGTAATAGGAACTCGAACAAAACTTGGCTCTGTTGAGAATAGTACAGTATATTCAAGACATGGGATTAATTGTATTTCACTTGATACTCTCGAAGATCTCTTCATAGAGGGAAATCCTCCTTTGATCTATGCCGATAGAGGTGGATTCTTTGTAGAGATTGACGGAAGCTTAATCAAGGAAGAGAGGGAGAAAAGAGGGATGTCTATAAGCCATCTTGCAGAACTTATAGGGGTGTCAAAAAGTTCTATCTATGAGTTTGAGAACGTAGACAAAAGAATCAGCATTGATTCTGTTTTAAAGATAGAAAAAGAGTTGGATGTAGGCATAACTAAACCGATATATATAATTAAAGTCGGAGACAAAAAAGAAATTGACAATATTTCAGAAAATCCTGTTGATGCCGCAAGATCTGATCTTGAAAAAACTGTATTGGGCGATCTAAGCGATAAAGGGTTTGAAGTATTTCCAACAAAACGCACCCCTTTCAATGCTCTTCTAAAGGAAAGAGAGATTTTAATTACTGGGATATCAAACACTAAAACATACATTTTTGAAAAGAAGGCAGAGATAGTTGCAAGTATATCGGATATTACAAATAAAGATGCTATGTTTGTAGTAGATGCAAAGAAAGTAAAAGAGAATATTAAGGGTGTTCCGATACTTACTCAAAAAGAGATTAAAACCTCCAAAGATGTCGAAGATATTCTTGAACTTGTTCATGAAAGAAAAGTTGACGGCAAACGCCACAACTAATATTATCGGACAAAAGTTTATATATTTCAAATAGTATTATATTGAGCGTGATGAGAAAGCTAATCTGAAAAAAGATGATGAGGCTTATGAGCTCTGAAATGCTTTGGGGTGCATGGGATGCGATATAAATATTTAATAATATTTTTATTTGTCCTTTTGTTTATAGAGTTACCCCTAGCCTATATTTATTATTCTGGTCAGGAAAGATCAATTCAAAAAAATATAAAGCAGGTAGATCTCAGTGAAAGTATATTTGTTTCTAGAGAAGTCCCTAAGTATACATTGCTTCATATGGAAAGGGGAAAAATATACTAAGTGGTAGTTGTTTCTTCCCCAGGCAGAATCAATCTTTCGATAACAGATCAAGATGGGTTTTCAGAATGGCAAAAAGATCCTGACAATCTTAAACCGATAGAATTTTTTTATCAGATAAATACAGCCAATTTTCCCTTTGTTCCAAAAGAAAGAAAAATATATTATCTAATATTTGAAAGTGACCCTTTACTATCAACAGGTTCTACAGTTACAGTGGAGATATCGTCATTATATACGGAAGTTGTTAGAGAGGATATTCTTAACACGATAAAGCCTATTCTCCAAGCGACGTCAATAATAACTGTCCTTCTTTTCATCTTGTCAATACTTCCAAAGGGACGCCTAACAAGAAAAAAACTTGAAAAAACTTATTTTGTTCTTTCCGATGAAGCAAAGTCTCATGATATTGCATATTTGAAGGAGTTTCAAGGATTTACTGAAAAAGAAGTCAATGTGCTTTTAGTTATGTCAACAAAAGGTCATGTGACAGAAAAAGAAATTCCAAAACTTTTTGATATTCCTACTTTTTTTAAACTTTACAAAATGGGATTTATTGAAAAAGTTACAGAACTTTAATCAATATTTCTCCAAACATTTCTTCTTGAGTGACATCTATCTTTTTATCACTGTAGAGAAACAAGATATAAAGGAATATTCTTGCTATTTCTCTTGATGTTCGCTCATTAAGTAAATCTCTAAAAGATATGATGTCGTTTATGTCTTTTAGTTCCAATAGATGCTGATATAATTTTTCTACTTGTTTTCTTATATCTGCCTTAATTTCATCAATTTGATAAAGCTGGGGGCCCAATTTAGCAATAATCTTTCTCTTTGGTTTTTCTCCTTCATCTAGAGCATCGATTAAAGCCTCAAAAAGTTCTGGGAGAGTCATCTTGCCAACATTTCTTCTTCTTAAAGGTGGCTTAATATCGTCAATTTCAAATTCGGCATTTTCAATATCCTCCCAAAAATCAAAAAATGCTTCGTCTTCCTCTTCCTTAGAATCTTCTCTCATCAATTCTTCACTTTTCATTCTCAAAAGAATAGATGCAGTTAGTATCGTCTTTCCAGATATCCTTAAATCAAGGTTCTTTAGTTTTCTGATTCTATCTAGAAATTTATTAGTAAGATCTATTATATCGATATCCCATGGATCTATCTCCCTTGAAAGTACAAGATCCATAAGAACATCTATTGGCCCTATCTCAGGTATCAGAAGCTCTTCTTGATTCAGGCTAATGCCTCCGCCTGTTTAACTACTTTCTCAACTTCAAGTGACACCATGGAGGAAAGTCCTTTTTTATACATTGAAACTCCAAACAATCTTTCTGCTCGTGACATCATTCCTTCTCTTAAGGTAATTACAATAAACTGTGTCTTTTCAGCCTGTCTTTTAATCATTTCAGCGGTCCTCTCTACATTTGCATCATCAAGATTTGCATCTACTTCGTCTAGTATGTAGAAAGGAGATGGTTTGTGACGCTGAATCGCAAATATCATGGAGAGTGCTGTAATGGCCTTTTCTCCACCACTCAATGATACTGCGGCTTTAATATTCTTACCTAATGGTTTAGCATCTATTATTATTCCGCCATCAAAGGGATTGTCTTCTGTTTCAAGGAGAAGTTGTGCAGTTCCTTCAGGAGAGATATCAGAGAATATGTCTGAGAAATTAGCAGCAATCTCATTAAATGTTTTAAGAAAAACTTCAGTTTTTTCTTTCTCCACTTCACCTATGAAGTTAAGAATTGCATTCTTTTCTTCTATGAGAGTATCTCTTCTAAGTCTTAGAGTATTGTATCTGCCTTCCTCTTCCTCATATTCAATGATTGCCCTCATGTTTATTGGCATTAATTTTTCTCTTTCCTTTTCCAAAGATTCTATCTCAAGTTTAAGCTTATCAGGATACTTGGAAAATTCTTGCGGTGCTTCATAATCTGAAGCATGTCTTGAAAATTCTGCTATGTCTACTGTTATTGCCTTTTTTTCAGAGCCCCATAGGTTAAGGTCAGATTCTAATTTGGATATTTTTTCAATTTTACTATCTTTCTTAATTCTCAAATCAGAAGTCTCTGATGATATACTCCTCTTTTTTTGATTAAATGTGGATAGTTCTTTCTTGATTCGGGAATCTTCTTTTTCTTTTTCTTTTAGAGTAGTATTGATTCCATTCAAACTATTCTCTAATTCTGACACTTTTTTCAAAATTGAATCTTCTTGGGGTTTTCTTAGATCAATTTTCTCCGAGGATTTAGTATTGGATTGTTTAAGATATTCAAGAGTTGAATTAATTGAGGATATTTGCGAGGACATCTCAGAATATTTCTTTCGAAGATCTGACAAATCAAGTTCAAGCGTCTCGCCAAGCTCACCGGTAGTAGAGTCTTCAATGCCTTTCTCAACGTTTGCCTTTTCCTTTTCAAGTCTTGATATTTCTTTCAAGATAGGGTCTATTTTTGCTTTTGTCTCAGAAGATAGATTTTTTTGTTTTTCAAGTTTTATTGAAATATCTTCAATGGATTTTTCAAATCCTAATTTTTCTTTTTGTAATGAATTTTTCTCCTTTGAGAGCTCTTCTTTTTCCCTATTGATTGTAGAAATTTCAGAAGTTGATTCGGCTTTATTTATGCTGAGAGATCTCAAAGTGTCTTCCAGTTTTTCTATTTCTGTTTTTAGGGATTGTTTTCTTAAATCATATTCAGACAGCTTTTTCTCCAAATCATTTAGAGATAAGTTATCTTCTTCAATATTAAATGATACCGAAAATTTCTTTCGGGTGTAATAACCACCAGTTATCGCACCTGATGATTCCACTAGGTCCCCATCAAGTGTTACAAGTCTTGTATTATCAATAGTTTTAGAAACATCAATATTTTCAATTATGTAAGTTCTTCCAAATACATACTCAAAAGCTTTTCTGAATTTCTCATCAAAAGATACTAGTTCAATAGCAAGTCCGACAACTCCTTTTGTCTTTGGAGCGTTTGTTATTTTTGGAGTAAGAAGTTTATTCAAAGGTAAAAATGTAGCACGGCCAGCTTTTAGGTTCTTAAGGAATTTAACACATTCTCTTGCAACATTATCGTCCTCTACAACTATATTCATAAGTCTTGATCCTGCTGCAACTTCAAGTGCAAGACTGTATTCCTCTTTAGTAGTTCCAAGCTCAGAAATAGTCCCATAAATCCCAGGTATTAATTTATCTTTTTTAGCCTTTAAAATCTCTGCAATAGCCTTTTGTCCTCCAGTGATGTCGCTTTGGGCTTCTTTCTTTACATTTATTCTTGCCTTTAAATTTTCAAATTGCGACAAAGCCTGTTTTGAGTCAGATTCCACCTTTGATAACTCATTTTTTAGACTTTGATATTTTTGATTAAGAGTGCTAGTTTGATTATTATTGTTTTTAAGATTAGATTCATGGTTTGAGAAATTTGATTCTTTTTCTTTCAATTTTATTTCAATCTCGCGTAATTTATCATCTATTTTTTTTATATCAGATGTAATCCTTTTAGTGTCTTGATCAAGAATTGAAACAGATGCGTTATATGAATCAAGTTCTTTGTTTAGTGAAAGATAATCCTTTCTGTTTTTCTCAAGTTTTCTATCAACTTCAAGTAAACTTTCTTTTATTTTTAGAAACATCCCGTCTTTTCCAGATAGTGAATCAAGGAGTTTTCTATATTCGGCTTCTTTATCCTTAATAATTGATTCAACTTCAGAGTTTTTCTTTTCAAGATTAGATTTGGTTTCTAATAGGTCTTTGATCTTTAATTCATTTTCAGAGATTTCTTTTTTTGATTCATCAATCTCTTTCTTTACAGAAAAAAGTTCCTTTTTTTCATATTCAATTGATTGATTAATTGAATAGATATTTCCTTTTATCTTTTCAATTTCCCGTGTTATATTGATACTGTCCATTTCCATTTTACGATTGTATTCATCGTCAAGCTCTAATAGTTCTTTTTCTTTATTGGCTATGTCTTGGACAATGTTAGATACTAAAGCCCTTAATTCTTCGATGTCTTTTTGGCCTTTTTCTATATTAGCTTCTAGTTTTGTTTTTGTATCCTCTAGCTGCTTTAGTTTACTATGGTAATAAATGGCCCATTTAGTTTTTATCTCCTTATCAATTTCCTGGTATCTCTCGGCATCCTTTTTGTCCCTGAGTAGCCTATCAAGGCGGTTTTTAACTTCAGAGATTACAAGCTCTACTCTTGTTATATTTTCCTGGGCTTTTTCAAGTTCTCGTAGACCTTTGTCTTTTTTATCATCAAATTCTGCTATTCCAGATATTTCTTCAATGATACCTCTTCTATCAACAGGATTCATGTTAATAAAATGTGCAATGTCTCCTTGCATTACAATATTATGGCCATCTGGCCTTACACCTACATATGAAAATATATCTAAAACGTAAGATCTTGTGGCTCTTTTTCCGTTTACCCTGTACTCTCCTTCTCCCTTACTATTTACCGCCCTCGATATAGTAATTTTCTTTTCTTCAATTGGAAATCCACCGTCTTCATTATTAAAAGTGATAGAAACGATTGCCTCTTCGGCTTTTTTTTCATCCTCTGTTCCATTGAATATCAGGTCAGAGAGTCTCTCTCCTCTCATTGATTTTGCGGAAATTCTTCCAACGACAAAACATATTGCATCCGTTATGTTTGACTTTCCACTTCCATTGGGGCCTACAATACAGGTGAACCCTTTTGAGATGGGGAGTGTCAGCGTTTTATTGCCATACGACTTAAATCCTTTCATTGCGACTTTCTCTATAAAGACTATAGGACCACCTCTAGGTCTAACAAACAATATTCAATATCTATCGCTTATAATAGTTTTCGTTAGTTGAACACCAATCACGATTAATTTTAAATAAATATCTATGTTTTTAAAATTTGTGGTGCTTCAATTTAAAAGAAATGTCGCTATTTTTCTGATTATAATCATTATTGGGCTTATTGTTTTTAGTATTATTTTTTACAGAGACCCACAAAGATCAATCCCAATTGAAAATGGCATTATCATTTCTCCTGCTGATGGAACAGTGATTTCAATAGATATAGTAAAGAGTGGGGATAATCCTGTTACAATAAAAAATGGGAAAGAAATATATCTTACTGAGTTAAAAGGAATTATTGAAGGAAATTATACAATGGTGGCTATCTTTATGGGGCCATTTGACGTACATATTAACAGGGCGCCTATATCTGGTCAGGTTCGAGATACTATCTATCTTGAAGGCAGTCATTTACCTGCCTTTGGAAATGTCTTAACAGAAAATGAGAGAAATATTGTGGTAATTGATGGGGATGTAAGGGTAGTCACAGTTCAAATTGCTGGAACTTTAGCAAGAAGAATTGAATGTTACGTAAATGAAGGTCAAAATTTAAATATTGGGGATAAAATAGGCATAATAAAACTAGGTTCACAAGTAGTCGTGATGTATCCATCAGATTCTTTAACAATAATAAAAGAAGGGGATAAATTAAAGGCAGGAGAAACGATAATAGCAAAAATCTAATCTACATTATGTTTTCCATCTTTTTCCTACCAGCTTCAAAAGCTTTGATATTTATCTCTGCTTTTTTTGATAGGACAGAAACTATTGTTTCCAGAAGTGTTTCGTTTTTTATAGGTATTTCAAGAAGAGAAAGTGCTCCTATTAATACCATGTTCATTGTAATCTGATTACCTACACTTTTTGCAATTTCATTTGCATTGAAATGATAGACTTTACCTTTTTCAGAAAGAGTAAATAAAATCTCATCTATCGGAGGATAATCACATTCTCCAAGTGATACGGAGATTGGATTTATTTTTTCAGTGTTTAGTATTATCTTTCCACCATTTTTGAGATAAGAGATGTTTCTTAAGGCTTCTAGCGGTTCAAATGCTATTAGGATATCTGCTTTTCCTTGAGGGATGACAGAGCCATATACTTCATCGCCTATCCTCACATGGGACATGACAGAACCCCCTCTCTGCGCCATTCCATGAATTTCTCCTAATCTTACCTTATATCCGTCCTTTAAAGCTGCGTTTCCAAGAACGTATGCGGATAGGATAGTTCCCTGGCCACCTACTCCACAGATGAGAATATTAAATTCCATAAAAATGAAATATATAAAAGGTATTTAAAGTTATTGAAAAGTTATTTAAGATAATTTCATATGTTATATTTATGAAAAGAGAAATTGTAAAGGATATTAATCTTAACAAAATAAAAACTATAAAAGACCTTACTGCTCAGATGACGTCTTCTGGAGGATACGTAGCTAAAAAGGTTGGTGATGGTTCTCAGATTTTAGAAAATATGGCAAAAGACAAAAAATGCAAGAGAATTCTCTCATTTCCAGCTTCTTTAGTTGCAACGGGTACTAGAGGCATAATAAAAGAGCTTGTAAAAAGAAAACTCTTTGATCTGATAATCACAACGACTGGCACACTAGACCACGACATCGCGCGAGTCTATAGAAACTATTATCACGGCTCATTTGAAATGGACGATAGACAACTCCACAAAGAAGGAGTGAATAGGGAAGGTAACGTATTGATACCTAATGAGTCTTATTCAGAGATTCTTGAGGAAAAAGTCAGGAGAATTATGGTGGAATTATATGATAAAGGCCATAGGGATATGTCCACCCACGAACTAATATGGGAGTTTGGGAAAGCCCTTGAAGGAGAAAAAAATAAAGAAGATTCCATAACTTACTGGTGTTATAAAAATAAGATACCAATGGTGCTTCCAGGACCACTTGATGGCTCATGGGGTTGGCAAATTTATTATTTTTGGCAGGATGGCCATAAAGATTTCAATCTTAATCTGATGAAGGATGAAGATATGATAAGTGATTTTATTTATTCTTCAGATAAAACTGGTGCTTTGATGATTGGAGGGGGAATATCAAAACATCATACAATATGGTGGAACCAATTCAGAGGTGGCCTTGACTACGCAGTTTATATAACAACTGCACCAGAGTGGGATGGATCTCTTTCGGGTGCTAGGATAAGGGAAGCCATTTCATGGGGAAAGGTAAGAGAAGATGCAGATTTTATCACAATTGAAGGGGATGCGACAGTTATATTACCTATAATGGTCGGATCACTTCTTGAAAGCCTGAAGTGATCGGATGGATAGAGGACTTTTTATAGGCAGATTTCAGCCTTTCCATAATGGCCACTATATGGCAATAAAAGATATCCTAAAAATTCAAGATGAAATAATAGTCTGTGTTGCTGCCTCACAGTTATCTTACACCATTTCAAATCCTTTTTCAAGTGGGGAGAGGATTGAGATGATTCTGCGGTCTACCAAAAAAATGAGAAATAAAATAATAGTTTTATCAAGCCCAAATATGGAAAGCAATTCTTTGTGGGTAGAAAATATCATTGAAACTTTTCCTTCTTTTGAATCTGTCTACACCAACAACAATTTAGTAAAACTACTTTGGGAAAAACGTGGTTACAAAGTATCTGAGGTTAAGTTCTATAAAAAAGATGAATTCAATGGAACTTCAATTAGAAAGTTGATTTCTGAGGGAAAAAATTGGGAAAATCTCGTACCCATTGAAACTAGAGATTATATCCTCAAAATTGGTGGGGATAAAAGAATAAAAGAAATTCTAAAAATTGAGAAAAAATTAAGAGAAGGTACAATTTAATCTATCCAGCCAAGATATAATAAAGCTCTTCTAATGTAACATAATTAACATTTTGTTTATCAAGGTAGTCTAAAAGGGAAGTCAAGTTCTGAGTTGTATAATTTCCACATGCCCTAGTATAACTCTGATATTCTTCTGGCGCTTCAATCTGAACTAACTCCCAAGGATGGAGTCCTATAACAACAATCTTAATGTCCTTATCAAATTGTTGACTTACTACCTTATTAAAACAATCAATCCATGATCTGTTGTACGTAGTTGGAGGGTAGAAGTATGCAGGAGTATGGGAAACTGGAACTCTAAGAATACTCATACTTCCCTCTAAGGTCCAATTATTTTCATCTGGGTGATACGGGTAGTAATTAATTTTTTCTGCAGATGCTTCCACAAGATACTCTTCGTCTTGGAGTAAAGTCATTAAATCGTTATTTGCACTATGCCCCGGGGCTCTAAATGAAACTGGACGTACACCAGTAGCATTCACAATTGCATTTGTGGATAGTATGATTTGATTTTTTATCTCAAGATTTGTCTGCGCTTTGATAGATTTGTGGTAATAGCTGTGTGAGCCTATTTCATGCCCTCTTTGGTGGATTTCCTTCAACAGATCTGGTCTATTCTCTGCCACTTCACCTGTGACAAGAAACGTAGCTTTTACATCGTGTTCTTCAAATATTGATAGCAGTATAGGTATACCTTCATTGAGGCCTTTTTCAGTGTTTAATACAGGCGGAAAATCGTACTCTGTATCTACAGTAAATAAAACATAAGTGCCTTTGATCTCAGCTTTATTGAAAAGTTCAGAACTGCCAACCAAAATTAACAGTGAGATAAAAATAATTGGAATAATAAACTTTTTCATTAAATCCTCTACTCAATGCCTTTTCCAGTAGATACAATAATAAAATCTCCGTGTTTTATGCCCTTAATGGACAAAAGATATCTCGCAAAGTCCCTTATCTTTTCGCTGTTACCCTTAATAATAATGACTTCAAGGCAATTTTCTTCATCAAGGTGCACATGAGAAGTTGTTACAATCTCCTTTATGTGATGGTGCTCCACATCAGTTATTTTTTCGGCAATCCCTCTTTTGGTATGATCATACACCAAAGAAATTGTACACACGGCGTCTTCTTCCCCTGAAATCCACTGACGTTTTACAATGTAGCCTCGTATCATATCCCTGATTGCCTCGGATCGGCTGTCATAACCTTCCGCCTCAATTATCTTGTCGAATTTATCCAATAGGTCAGGAGGTATGGAAACACCAAATCTTAAAACACCGTTCATCAAATTCGCCTCTACTTAACTAAGGCCACAATTTTATATAGTTATGCTCAAATAAGATATAAGTCTAGATTATTTTTATTATATGGTATAGAAAGATTTATTAGTATATAAGTATATCTTATAGTATAAGGTGATTAAATGAATAGTAATGTCCGGCTTGATGAAAAGGATAGGCAGATAATAACTCTTTTCCAGAAAAATCCAGAAATATCACAAAGTGAGATAGCTGAAATAATAGGCCTTTCGCAACCTTCTGTTGGGATGAGAATAAAAAAGCTGAAGGATAGAGGTATACTCTCGCATATTGTAGGTATGAACTTCAAAAAGGTTAATCTGTTCCTTGCAAAAGTTGAAATAGCTGCAAAAAATTCACAAAACATAATTGATACTTTTTCCAAATGCCCGTTCTTCATTAATGCTCTCATGGTATCGGGAAAATATAATATGACACTTCTTTTTATGGGAGAAAATATAGCAACGCTCGAATCTATTGTTGACTATCATTTAAGACAGAATCCAGATGTAAAAGAAGTTGAGTTTAATATAATTGTAAACCCTGTAAAGGATCTTGTAATGCCAGTTAGAATAACTTTAGAAGGTGAAAGAGGATGCGAATTGGATTGTGAGGGATGTCCTTATTATAAATCTGGAAGATGTCTCGGATGCCCTGCAACTAGTGCTTACAAAGGAGATTTCTGGAGAAAAGATTAATCTTGTTCTTCCTTTCTTATATCACGTGAAGATATTTTTTTATTATCCTTTGTAACTAAATCTACTTCGATTATATCAAGAGGATAAACTCCTAATTCTGCCCTAATGTCATTTATTTCTTTTGCAGCTTCAATTGTATCAGACGTAATAACAATTACATCTGCTTCCATTGACTCTATAGCAAATCCGTATCTGTCGTTTATCTCTATTATTTGATAATCTTGATTTAGTATCTTTCCCTCTTCTGCCAAACAGTTGACTAGATTATTTTTCCTCGTTTCATAATCCTGAATATTTTCAGCGTATGGTTTATTTTTTGCCATGTCTTCCGATGTTAAACCGATGTACACATAGCCTATTGAAAATGCAGACATCAAGAAATGTTTATGGCCATCGTGCAGTCTATCGAATGTGCCAGATGCTATAGCTTTCATAGTTTCACCTTTGGTTTTGTATATCCTTTTAGATTATTAAAATCTTTTAATGAACTTTGAACTAGATGATAAAGATCATTTTTCTCAGTTATAGCAATCATATGCGCAGGAGGGTGAATTTTTCTTAGCCGGTCTATTATTAGGCCTCCTTCTCCCTCAACAGATGCAATCACATTAGCTTTAAACTTTATTTTTACTTCTTGTTTTAAAGTTTTTTTCAAAAGTGTCTCTGAGAACTCTTCGGAGATAACTTTCGGTGCTCCAACTACTTTTAACTCACCATACCTCTTCATGTCTGAAAGAGATGTCAATATTTTATCAAAAGAATCTGATCTGATAAGCACAAAAGTCTTTTCCACATATGATAAATTTGAGAAAACATTAAAAGTTTTTGCCTGAAAATAAGAGAAAAAATAACCAAAACCTTTATATATATTTTTTAGGATTAGGAAAATGCTCTTAGTTATGCGGTTGTAGTGTAGTGGCTAGCACGCGAGCTTGCCAAGCTCGCAACTCGGGTTCGAATCCCGGCGACCGCACTTCTTTTTTAACAAATTAAGCCTTCATTTTCTTCAATTACACCCCTTCTTTTAAGAAAAGGGTAGATCTGTTCAATTCCGGTGATA
>JAHKLW010000087.1 GCA_020854815.1 Methanofastidiosum sp.
CTTATCGCCTACTCTTAGAAGTTTTTCATACCTTTCCTTAATGGCAATATCTAATAATGTTGTCATGACAACTAAAACCCACTATTAGTATATAAATTTAACCAATAGCGGGAGCAGAACCGAAGTTTATCAAAATTCTCTCTATTTTCTATATGTATTTATCGTATAAAAACTTTGTCATGAAAAACGATAGACTTTTAATTGATACTAATTTACCCCAATTGGAACTTATCCTTTCAACAAAAACTTTAAAAGTACCAGAAAGTAAGATAAGTAACACAAAATATAAATAAAGTAACACGATACGTTTGAGGTGTAATAAATGAAAGGTGCAATATTAGTTGGACATGGAAGTAGGCTCAGCTACAACAAAGAGCTATTAACAAAATTATCTGAAATCTTTAAAGACTATTTTGATGGGGGTATAATAGAGATTGGATTTATGGAAATGAATACTCCAAAGATAATGGATGCCGTAAATAGTGCTGTTAAGAAGGGTGCTGATGAATTGTATATAGTTCCAGTGTTTTTAGCAAAAGGCGTTCATACCACAGAAGACATTCCAAATGAAGTTGGAGGATTCGAGAATGGAAAAAGCACGATCGATATAGAGGGTAAAAAAGTAAAACTAATTTACTGTGAACCTATAGGCCCTGACAGAAGAATTGCTGAGATTCTTTGGGATAGAGTAAAGGAAAAATCTTAATGAAAAGGTTCATTATACTTGATATAAATCATGGTGGAGATTACCTAGCATCTATCCTAAAGGATCGGGGCTTCGAAGTAATTGTCTATGATATATATCAAAAGCGAGGGGAAAAACAACAAAAACTTGAGCAAAAAGGAATTAGAGTTCTTCAAGATGTCAACAGAGAATATCCAGACTACACTGTCGTATATCCTGTACATTGCCCCGACCATTTTCTTTCTTCTTTTTCTAATAATGAGAAATTAACTCACCATGAGCTAGTAAATTTTCTATTTAAGAGTAAAAAAAATACAGTTGAGATAACAGGCTCTAAGGGTAAAACAACGACTGCATATACCTTAGCTTTTCTTCTGTCGTTTGAAGAAGAATCATTCCTGAACTCATCAAGGGGTTTTGAAAGTTTTCTAGATGGTGAAACTAGGCCAATAGAGAAAACAAATTCTATATCTGCAGGGTATACTGCAAAGATATTATCAAACAATTACTCGAAATGTCATGTTTTTGAAGAAAGCCTAGGGGTATGCGGAGTAGGCGACATATCAATTCTAACAAGTATAAATCCAATTTACAATATAAAAGGTGGGAACGGTAATTCTCTAGATGCAAAAAAGCAATTATTTGAACTATCAAAAGAAAATATTATTATCGATTTGAAAGATAAAACTGCTAACAATTTAGCGAATAAATATAAAAAAGATGTATTTAGGATATGGGAAGATGTAAAAATAGAAATTCCCGATTATTTAGAGATTGGAAAGGACGTTAATTCTAGTATTTATTATAAGAATATAGAATTGAGATCAAAATTTAACGGCAATTATATACTAGTGGGCTATCTAAATCCTATATTGTTTAGTTTTATGGCCTTAAAGATATTCAATAAAAATCTAGAAAAAGCTTCTTCTTATTTGTCAAATTATAAAGGTGTCAAGAATAGGTTATCAGTTGTTACTGAAAATAGTTATACTAGAATAATCGATAAATCTGGAGGATTTTCGGAAGAAAGTCTAAGATATCTGTTATCTCTCTTAAAAAAGAATTACGATATGTTCTATAAAAATATTAATCTACTGATTGATTTAACTAATGTATCTCATTGCCAAAAAATAGATGTGGATCTCTTAGACGGCGTAATTGCAGAATTTGGCAATCTTATAGACAATGCATTTTTATTAGGGGACTATGATTTTGATAGATTTAAATACCTAAAAAATAGCACTGAACTTAATATACAAAAAGGGGATCTTTTAATAGAATGTGGTAAGTGATAAGATGAATATTTTGACTCCAAGACCTAATCCTATAGTTGCAGCCTTGTATACATTAAGAGATCTTGATGTCGATGTTGCAGTATTGCACGGCCCCTCTGGATGTGGATTTCGTGCAGCTAGATTACTAGAAGAAGATGGTATGAAAGTTGTAACGACTTCTATGTCTGAAGAGGATTTAATTTTTGGTGCAAGTGATAAACTAATCGAAGTATTACATGAAGTTGATGAACTTTTCTCACCAAAGACAATTGGCGTTGTTGGTTCTTGTGTGAGTATGATTATTGGTGAAAATGTAAAGAAAGCCATAATTGACTCTGGATTAAAGGATAAAGCGTTCTTTGTAGAAATCCATGGTTGTATGGGGGCTAATACTAGAGGCGCAATAGAAACTTTGAAAGCTGCAATGGAGTTCGGCCTAATTGATGAAAAAGAGTTCCAAAGACAAGAAAAGATGCTACTTTTAGCAACTGAAGTTGAATCAAATAGTGGCATGGCAAAGTCAAAGTATACTAGACCCTCAAGAGGTGCAGAACTTAAAACTGTTGCAGAACATATAATCAATCTATTAAAAGATAACAAAAAAATAGCAGTTATCCTGAATGCAAAAAAAGAAACTGCATATCTTTTTGCTGACATCCAACTCGCAATAAATTTAGCTTCAAAAAGGATAGGTGGTTCGGTTATTAATGTTGGTAATCTTTCTACGGAAGTAGGGCTCTCAAGAATAAAGAGATATGCAGAGGATATTAAAAATGATTTTGAATCGAATGGAATTTCTATTGAATATATTTCTGGGGGCATGGATGAGTACCCAATAGCCGGTAAAAATGCAATATCATATCTCAAGGACAAGGATTTTGACCTTCTTGTAGCAGTAGGTATACCTCAAGCTTTACCGGTAATAGATAAAGAGTCTATAGCAGTTACAAATGGCCCAAGAGAAGTTCACCCGCTTGAAGATGTAGGATATAAGTATGTAACAGTTGAAATTGCTTCACACTCAACTGTTATGGGCACAAGGGAGATAGTTCTTAGTGAACTTGGTGAAGCAATAAGAGATGCTGCAGGGATTCAATGAAACAGATTGCTATATATGGAAAAGGCGGAATAGGAAAATCATCAATATCCTCAAATCTTTCAGTCAATTTGGCTTCTGAAGGATACGAAGTTTTACTTATTGGTTGTGATCCCAAAAGTGACAGTACCATTAATCTCTTTGAAGGTAGAAGGATAGATACTGTTCTAGATCTTTACAAAAAAGGAATTACAGACCCAGATAAACTAGTTTTTGAAGGATATAATGGAGTAAAAAGTGTCGAGGTAGGAGGTCCTGCAGCAGGAGTAGGGTGTGCAGGAAGAGGAATTCTCGTCGCATTAAAAACTCTTAACAAAGATTACTACATTCAAAAAGGATTTGATATTGTAATATACGATGTCCCAGGAGACGTTGTATGTGGAGGATTTGCAGGACCGGCAAGAGAAGGGTATGCAGATGAGATCTACATAGTCACAAGTGGCGAATACCTATCAATATATGCGGCAAATAATATTGCAAAAGGATTATTTAATTTAAAAGTAAAGATGGGCGGGATAATAGGTAATATGAGAGGAATACAGAAAGAGGAAGAGAAAATTCAATGGTATGCAAAAGGTATAGACTCACAAATGATTAAAGCTGTTGAAAGAAATCCCAAAATCTACGAAAGTGAAATTGAGGGCAAAACTGTGCTAGAAAAATATCCAAATGACCCTCTAAATTTAAAATTTAAAGAAATTGGGGCGAAAATACTTGAAAATAAGAAAGCTAAAGTCCCAAATCCAATAACAGATGAAAAAATAAGATCAATACTTGGAGGCCTCTGTTGAACATACCTAGAGTCGTAATTGCTGGAACAGCGTCTGGAGTTGGCAAGACTTCAATTTCTTGTGGCATAATGAAAGCTTTATCAAAGAAAAATAATGTTGCCCCTTTCAAAATTGGGCCAGATTTCATTGACCCGATATACCATAGATTTGCCACGGGGAACTTCTCTAGAAATCTCGATACTTTTTTCATGGAAAAAGATGCACTCATAGAGAATTTTCAAAGAGGTGCAAAAAAGAAAGACATAGCAATTATTGAAGGAGTGAGGGGACTATACGAAGGAATAGATCCGATAGAAGAAGTTGGCTCGACGTCTCACGTTTCGAAGATTTTAGATTCTCCAGTAATCCTAGTTATGAACACTCGTTCACTAACAAAAAGTGCTGCTGCTTACATTAAAGGATTTCAAGCTCTAGATCCAAATGTCAAAATTAGAGGAGTTATTTTAAATCAAGTTAGAGATGAAACGCACTTTAAAAAATTACAAAAGGCCATAGAAACTTTTACTGATGTTGAAATAGTGGGATACATTGAGCGCGGTGCAATTTCGCTAAGCTCAAGACATCTTGGACTTGTGCCCTTAATTGAAAGAGACGATAGAGAAGAAGTTATGGAAAGTCTTGGAAAAGAAATTGAAAATAAAATCGACATTAATAAAATAAAAGATATTGCCAAAGAAGCAGAAGATTTAGAAGAAAAAAAAGGTCATTTGTTTCAAATAAATTCAGAATTAAAAAATAATAGAATTAATATTGGCGTACCATTTGATAAGGCTTTCAGCTTTTATTATAAAGAAAATATTGAAGCTTTAGAAGAAAATGGCGCTAAGATATCATATTTTAAACCTACGGAAGGAGATAATTTACCTGATGCCGACGGTTACTATATCGGAGGTGGGTACCCCGAAATATATCCAGAAAACATCTCAAATCACACTAGCTTTTTAAAAGATTTAAGGTCGGCTTTTGAAGAATCAAAGCCAATATATGGCGAATGTGGCGGATTAATGGTATTATCCAGATACTTAGAAGTAGACAATAAAAAATACCCTATGGCAGGAATATTTGACCAAGGAACCTTAATGAAAAAAAGTAAACAGGGTTTAAGCTATGTCATTGCACGGCCCACAGAAAAGCATTTCTTCTTAAAGGATATTGTGAAAGGCCATGAATTTCACTACTCCAAAATGGAACCAGTACCACAGAAAGAAGATTTTGCTTACAAGATACTAAGAGGTAAAGGAATAAATAATGTCTTTGACGGTTTAATTAAAAATAAATGTATTGGCTCGTATCTGCATATACATACTGGTGGCGCTCCTTCTTGGGCATCTTCCTTTCTAGAAAGTGTATAATAATAAATTACATTTCAAATCCAGGAGGCATCATTGGCATTTTTCCTTTCATGCCCCTGAGTTGTCTTTTGTTCATCCCTTTTAGGAACTTCTTAATCATTGCATACTGATTTAATAACTCCTTTACATCGCCTTGATTAGTTCCTGATCCTCTTGAAATTCTTCTTATACGTTCATGATTTATTATCTTTGGATTTTTCTTTTCTTGCATAGTCATTGAATCCATTATGATCCTAAATTTTGTAAGCTTCTCTTCTCCTACTTCAACCATGTCAGACGGAAGATTTGCGCCCATACCAGGTATCATAGATAAAACCTGTTTCAACGGGCCCATTTTACTTACCATTTCAAGCTGACTATACATATCAAATAGATCAAACTTACCTGAGAGTATCTTATCCTTGTCAAGTTTAGAATAATCCTCTGCTTCAGAAGCCTCTTTTACTTTCTCTAAAAGAGTCTCAAGGTCCCCAAGACCCAATAAACGTGAGACAAATCTTTTTGGGTCGAACGGTTCGATGGCATCGATTCTTTCCCCCGTTCCAATAAATTTAATAGGGGCGCCTGTTGCTGCCGCGGCGGATAATGCCCCGCCCCCTTTTGCTGAACCGTCAAGTTTTGTTACTATAATCGAACCTACGTTAGTTGCATTTGCAAATCCTTCAGCTTGAACAAAAGCTTGCTGGCCAATTGTGCCGTCTATAACAAGTGTGACTTCATCAGGATTAATTGTGTCGGAGATTTCAGTCATCTCGTCTATTAATCCTTTTTCTTCCTTATGTCTACCGGCCGTATCAACTAAAATTATGTCAGAAGCTTTTTCCTTGAAGAATCTTACTCCTTCTCTAGATAGTTTGATACTATCCTTTTCCTTTGGATCGCCAAATACAGGTATATTATTCTCAGCACAAAATTGTTTTAACTGTTCGAATGCTCCGGGCCTCCATGTATCGGCGCCTACAACGCCCACCTTAAATCCTCTTTTTTGGTAGAATCTGGCAAGTTTTCCAGTAGTTGTGGTCTTTCCGCTCCCTTGAATACCTACCATTAATACTACTTTTCCTTTTTTATCAGGGAGATGCTCTTTTTTTGTATCAGAGCCCATAAACTTTGAAAGTTCTTCGTAAACTATTTTGATTATGTGCTCTTTTCTTGAGACACCTTTAGGTAATTTTTCTTCAAGTGCCCTAGATTCAATGCTCTTTGATAATTCAAATACAAGCTTAACGTTGACATCAGACAACAAAAGTGCCTTTTGGATGTCCTTGACAAGTTCTTTTATTAGAGATTCATCAACTACTCCTGCCTTTGTTAATTTTCTCAATGCGCCACTTAAAGCACCTGAAAGAGAGTCTAAGACCATACAAACACCTAATTTATGACATTAATTTTGTTATAAAAAACTAATGGTCAATTTTCTTTTTTAAAGTAATAACAAATGTTCTACCCACAGGTTCTCTTTCGATTAATTCTTTCTTTTCAAGATTTGTTAGAATTTTTGTTATCTTAGCTTTTGAGAATCCTGTTATGCTTGATAGTTTCTTCTGTTTTATCTTTCCACCTTCATTTTTTATTATGCCGCATATTGTCATTTCATCCTCTGAAAGAAGCGATGACGGAATCTTAATCTCTTGAACTCTTACTCTTGGATATCTATAAAAGATAAATAGCCCTAGTGAGATTAATAATATTAAAACAAAAGCTAAAGGAAATACAATATTTGTACCAAATCCATTATTTTTCACAAGTGAATTGTACTTAATTTTAAACATCATGGGCGTTGAAGGAGATTTCATCTCCCATAGTACTATAATCCTTTTTCCATCGCTTTGCAGATACGTTGACTCGGGTATAATTGAAGATATATCCTCATTATTAATCCCATAAGCTGGAGGAAGTTTTATCCTGAAAATAAGATTTATAATGTTAGGATATACCAGATCCTTCGTGTATACAAATTCTTTTTTATTTATTTCAACTGCATTTGAAATAGTGTAGGTAATCTTTATGCTGTTTAGCTCATTTGGGATTAATGTTATTACTTGATCCGGAGGGGGACTAAGTTTTTCATCGTCGTATATTATTTCTAAATTTTTGTATCCTGTTGGAAGATAAAGATTAAAATCAATCTCCTCTTTTGGGTATAAGATAATATCCATCGATTCTTTTAATGAATGATCTTCCATTATCTCAACATCTATTTTTAAGTAGGTAATTTCAATTTGATTGTCAGCAGCTATTGGAACAAAAAATGCGTTGCCTATCAAAGACAGAAAAATTATAGAGGATAATAAGAATTTAAAGACTGGTTTGAGTTCTTTTATCATAATATTACCTGATACTAAAAGATATCATTAATCGGTATCTAATTTTTAGGATAACTTAAAATATATGATTTTTTGACCAAAATAATATATAAGGTTTTAGATAAATAATAATTAATTAGAATTATGTATCTTTGAAAAAAAATTCTTTGATAAATAAAAATATAAATTTTTGAGTTAAGTAAGATGTAAATAAGCACTATATGGGAGATTAATTTTAGAACCGGCAACAGATAAAACGATCTAAAGATATCAAGAGTTTATGGAGACTTCTTCAACAAAAGCATAATCTAAGCAACACGGTTCTTATTACCATTCATTTCTTATAGTGCTATCATTGTCGAAGTCATTTGGACTCCATCGATGTTTCTAATTTTTTCTGTAAGGAAAGGATCAAGGTCTTTTAACTGCTCCACATTTACTTTAACAACAATATCATATTCACCGTAAACTATATATGCTTCTTCAACTTCTTTCATACTTTTCAGACTATCGAGAATCTTTTTTTCTTTTCCAGCATCCCCCACTATGAGGGCAAAAGCAACAACCATTATATCACCTATTATGATTAAGAATTTTACATATTTAAAACTTTTTATAGATTATCTAGAAATGGTTTAAGATATCGTAAATTAATTTTATAGAGTTCTCAGGAGCAGAATCTAATCCAAAAAAAAATCCGCTAATTACAATAATTGCCAATATAGATATTGCAGAGATCTCTATCAGGGTGTTTGCAAAAGAATCATCATATCTTACTCTTCCGCCGATTAAAGGAAAATGTACATGTTTTCTTTTACTAAACGGATAATACAACGGGACCCCCATAAAAGTTAGACTATCTGCAAGAGTATGTGAAAAAACAGCAGACGATGCTACTATTGCGCTATCCCAAGTTATGAAATTAGAGAGAATGCCTCCAAACTTAATTATCGAAAGAGAGGATATAACAAGAAAAACTATAACTGAAGTAAATACGGAATGTGTTAATCCGCTCCTATGTTTTCTAATAAATATGTCAATGTCCGACATCACGCCAAATATGCCTCCAATTATCATAATATCTCCTAGTGGTAACTCTGGCTTTATCCCGATACTAATTAAAAGAATTATAATAATTACGGCAGATAGTATACCCAGTGTTATATGGGTTCTCTTTTTCATTAAATCAAGTTAAAATAAGTTTTTATATAAATTGCGCCAAATAATTTTTAAATTAATTATTTTGATATCGTTTATGAAAATAATAGTTTCCATGATGCTTCTATTTCTTATAGCCATTTCTCCGATTTCAGGTGAACTTACATCACTTATTGTTCCTTTAAATGATGGCGACACACCTAAAGAAATAAAGCCTCTACTAAGAGAGGGATATAAAATCTATTTTCAAGATTTTGAAGAAAATTTAATCGAATTTATATGCTATGATGAAAATTCAGCCTCGCTTCTGCTAAATGAATTTATAAACTCAAGAGGAGGATACCAAATCCAAGAATATGAAGACTTTTCTTATAAGGGACTTAGTGGTTATTCTTTTACATCTGCGTGGGGCAAGGGATTGATTCTAAGGGATAAGAATAGAGTATACATATTCAATTCCCCCTCAGGAAATATGTCAAATTTAAGAATTCTTTTAGAGAATAAATTTGGGAAAACTTTTCCTTATCAATATTTAGCCTTCTTATTGATACCAATGATTATAATAATCTATAAAATTATAAAATAATTTCTTCAATAATCTCAGAGATTTTTCTGACTTCTTCATTTTTCATTCCGTAAAGCTTTATAGTTTCTATCACAAAGCCTTTCTCTTTTATTCTATCATATCTTGGGCATTTGGTAAAAAGAGATTTTCCATTTTTTGGCCTTATTTTTTTATTTAGAATTTCAAGGGATTTGTTTGGATTGTCGTCTCTTACAAATATCGATATTGATTTTGGATCTTTGTAAGGTATTTCAAGTGATGATTTTTGAAATATTTGTGCCATCTCTCTTAAAGTGTTTAATTTGCTTTTGGAATTTTCAACCTCATCAATGAGCTTCGCAAAATAACTTTCGGGGAGCTTTGATAAATCCATTATTTTTTCAGCCTCTTCAAGATTAATGTCAGAACTAATTCCGATAAACCCCCCATATCCACATTCCAAGATCTTTGGGCTTCCTGTTGAGCAACATATTACATCGGCACAGCCAAACTCTTTATCCGAAAAAACACCAGTGATATCTTCAATTGATACAATACCTTTGTCCATTAATTCTTTACATATATCCTTGGAAGGATTAGATCTTATATGGCCGGAAAGAGAAGTAAATAAAAATACATCATAATCTTTTTTGAATTTTGGAATAATTATCCCATTATCGGTAGGAACTTCAACATAGTTTTTTTTTAGAAGTTTTGGTATATCTATAAATCCTCTAAATCCCCCCTGGTCAGGGATCCCAATTTTATTAATATTAGAATCGAAGAGTAAAGAAAAAAGTCCAAATGTCGCAGAATTAACAAAAAACAATTTGTATTCATTATTGAGATGTAGCAATATCTTTTTTCTTAGAATCTGAATAATCTCTTCCATATTTTTTCCACCAATTTTTAACTGTAAAATTATCTGGCCTTAAAAACTCATTGTTTTCTATCGATATATCGGATATTACATCAACTCTTAATGCTTTGATACACTTCTCAGCTGTGTCATATCCTACAAGATATCTCTTTTCGGATACAACGACCCCTAATGGATTAATTCTTGAAGTTCTTGAAACTTTATCTTCGAGGTCGAAATAAGATAGCAAAACTGATTTCTTTCTTTTTGATGCTTCGATTAGGTCTCTTGTTATGTTCGGCCTAATATCCATGCTTCTTTCAAATCCTTCTTCTCTAAAGAAATATTCAGTGTCTTCCTTTTTGAGACCAGTTAAATATCCCTCTTTAATTGACTTAATCTCAGTTTTTAAATCAATGTTTTCAGAAGATTTTTCTAGAAATGATTCTTTCTTCTCATCGTAACCTTCAATATGTATTTGGATGAATATTCCATTCTTTTCTAGAATCTCCCTTACCTTTGGGATATTCTCTTCTTTTATTAGGATAATATTTGGCTCTATAGACTGTTCAATGAAATTTTGTATTCTCTTATTAATCTCTAAGAATAGAGGCATGTCGTTTATCACTAGAAATATTCCTTTGAAAGCCCTAACTTTGCCATACTTCGAGGCCCAATCTCTCAGTTGGTATATGACATTTTGAGGTATATCGTTGGAAGAATATTTTTTCAAGAAGCTTATTATCCTATCAAGTGAAAATCCAGATTCAATGCCATTCATTATTGTTTCTGAGGTTATTGTATACAAACTTACAATATCCGCTTTCTGTATATCTGCAAATCTGTTGAGATCAAATAGTGCAATTTTATCAATCTCTTCGGATAAAACAGAGATTTCAAAGTTGGGAGTCATGAATAAAATCTTTTTCTGTTCTATTTTATTGCTCTTGTCAAAATATATTGTAGGCTCTTTAGATGCTTTTCTTTCAGAAGTTAATAGTTCCTTTCCAAACTCAGTTAGGGAGAAAGAAATCATTTTTCCATTACTAAATCCCCCATCAATTATACCAAGCCACAATAAATAATCGGATATTACTTTCTCAAAGAATTTGTCATCGAAATATATCCACCGATTTTCATCCTTTTCATCGAATAGTGTATTCTGTAATTTTTTTATGAACGATTTAATATAGATGTTTTTACCCAATTCTACTTTTTTTATAGAATCAAGTACTATTCTAATGTTAAGTTCATTTACCCTACTTATGAAAATTTCCTTTCTCTTGAAACCTTCAATGCTTTCAAGACCGAAGAAGATGTATTTGAAGAATAATCTAATTAAATCTTCATCAGTAATTGGAAGAATTTCGTTGATTTTATCAGTCAGTATATATTGATCTCCCGATATTTTGATTAATCCAAAATCTAAAGCAAGACTTTCAATGAACTGAGATCTGGATTCATTTTTTATGTGGAGTTTTTCAACGAGCATCTCTTGATCTTTTTTAGAAATCTCCTTTTTTGCGGTAAGTTTTAATTCCTCCTTTGCTACAAACGATAAGAAAATTATTAAATCGGATATCAGAAGATTTTTGTCTTTTCTTATCTGCAAATCTTCTAGAGGAATCTGTTCAGGAATCTTTTTGAAAATATTAATCAATTTTTCTTTTAATGCAGGATTGACACCATATGTTTTGATTATTCCGTCCATTCCCTCCAAAACCAATAAATTAGTTTCAAGTGTCTTTATAACTTCTTCAAATGTCCAGAAGCTGTATTTTTCAATAAAAATATTCTGAGCGTCCTGTTGTTTTTTAACACCCCCTGCCATAAGTAAGATGCCTAAAAATTCTTTCTCTTTGAGAGATAATGAATTAAAAACAGATTCAATATTACTCTCATTTTCCATTGCTTCTTTTAGGGAGTCAATAATCTTTTCTTTAGGCGTCGTAATATCGACCCCCCATACCTTAAGGGTGTTCTCTACCTGTTTCCCAGATAATTCCTTAACTTTTTCCCACGTATCCAATAACTCACCTATCGAGTGATTCTGTAAGTTTTTCAAATTTGAATACTTTATATGGGCATGAAGCTTGACATTTTAGACACGCCTCGCCATTACATCTTTCAGAAAGTATTCTTATTTTGAAATACCCTTCGTCTATTCCTTCTACCTTTAAAGCTCTTTCGGGACAGACTTTTTCACATTTTGCGCAGCCCTGACAGTTCTCAAACTGGGCGATTAATTCGACACCAATCCGATCTATTACTTTTAATTCTTCACCGATGTCAGGTATATCTCTCTTGACTATCTTATTTATCTCTAGATCACCTTTTACATCTGGTAAAGGCTGAATATTTTTTAGGGCTAGCATCTCATTATATTTATCAATTGACATTCCCTGCTCCCAAAAAGCAAGTTCTTGAACGTAGACATCAGTAAATATTTTTGAAGTGGCAAACATGATGTGTTTGCTTCTTATTTTATCAGCAAGTTTTTGTAATTCTTCTAATGTGTAGTTTTCAACTAAAACGTCATAAGCTAAGAGTAATGAAGTATTTCCTACTTGGTACACCTTTTGAATAGTTGGAGGTATGAGCCCTATTTTTCTTGATTTCATTGCGTCAACATAAGTTCCTGATGCTCCACACATATACATAGTCTTCACTTCTCTAAGATTTATTCCTGCTTCCTGTGCAAGGGTGAGGTGGCCAGCTCTTATAGCACCAATTGCTTTTCCTGCTTCTTTTAGATCATCTTCTGTAAAGTATATATTTTCATCAAGCCTCAACCTTCTAGTTTTTGTATAAATGTATGGAAGTTCTATAACTCCAATCTCAAGACCTGCATAAATTACTGAAACTACGCCAGTTCCTGTAATCCCTATAGGTTGAACATTGGATAATTTCTTTCCCCTAAACTCTTCTTTCCATAAATCTAGAACTCTAACATTTTGAGGCATCATATTCTCATCAAGTGCTAAAGTATGCCACCCAAACTCTAAAACAACGTCAGATATTGCCCCCGGAGCTGCGAGCATTCCGCTAGATATCTCTTGACCTTCGAGAGCTGGCCCTGATGCAGCTGACCCTGTAAATATCTTATCGCCGACTTTCAAGGCCATTTCGGCATTTGTTCCGTAATCTGTTACTAATGATATCTCTTTATTGTCCAGAAAATTACTCTTCACCATCATTGCAAGAGCATCGGCACCAATTTCATGTTTGATGGCAGGAGGTATGAGAACATCGACATTAATTCCTTTGATTCCTATAACTTGTGATGGCACAACCTTGGCATTTCTCGGTTGGATTTCTATCTTTTCAGCTTCTAGGTACTTAGGATCGGCATATGCCAAATCTTTGATACCTATCCCTTCAAATAAAGAGAGCTGAATTGGATTTCCACATATAGCTATCTTTTCAATACTGTCAAGATCAATATTCATCTGATTTAAAATTCTTTCAAATGCATTAATCATTAATTTGTGAGCTATATCTTCGCCAACCTTAATAGCGAAATTAAGATGATCCATCACGTTTGCACCTGGCAATGGGTGTCTTAATGTAATAGCAGTTCTCAGAACTTTCTTAGTTTCTAAATCGACAAGCTGAACTCTAAATCCACTTGTTCCTATATCAAATGCAATGCCCCTTGACATGTTATCCTCTCAGATTATTATAATTCAAATCTCATAAACTAGCTATCCCCTTTTTAATCTTTCGGAATAAAGAGATATAATGAAATTATTTAAGAAAATATTTACGTTAGAGCAAATATAATATTCTAAATGAACAATTTTCAAAAAATATAAGATATATATTCCTTTTAGATTAAATATTTATTCATTATTCAAATTTATTACTAATAAAGTATTTAGGATTATAACATTTAATACCGAAAAATATATAAATGGCCCTTTAAAATGACAATCGGATAAGGTTAGGTAAATTTTAAACCTTGTCTAATTAATCCAGGAGGAATCTTTTTGGACAAAAAGGATAGAATATACAAAGTATTGAGTCAAATAGTTGGCGACGAAAAATGGGTTTCCAACAGCCCTGTAGACTGTTGGTGTTACTCATACGATATGTCTTTTGTCAGACCAAAGATGCCACAGTACGTAGTTCTTCCAGAAACAGTTGAAGAAGTACAATCTATAGTAAGACTTGCAAATGCAGAGAAAATACCAATAGTGCCCTTTGTGGCAGCTACAAACATTGGTGGACTTTGCATTCCAGAGCAAGGTGGTATCATAGTTGATCTCAAGAGAATGAACAAAATTATAAAAATAGACACAGAGTCTAGATATGCTATAATTGAACCAGGAGTAAGTCATGCCGAATTGGCACAGGAATTATACAAAGTTAAAGCAAGATTTGGATGGCCAGTAGGTCCACCATCAGCTTCAGTCCTCGCAGCCGCAATTAACCACGGTATTGGAGGTATAACTGGACGATATGGACTTAACAGCCAGCAGATAACAAGTATGGAAGTAATTCTTCCAACAGGAGAAACAGCTAGAGTAGGGTCATGTGCTATTAGACCTGACGCCTGGCACAGCTTGTTACCATTACCAAGACTTGACGGATTATTCCAAGGATGGCTTGGGACTACCGGTATCGTTACAAAGCTTGGTATATTTACACCACCCGTACCTGACTATGTAGATATAGTTTCGGTAGCAACAAAAGATCTAACAGACATGGAAAGCTATATGAGAACCTTCAGTAAGTATGAATACGCAGACGATCTTACTGCAGTTTCATGGTGGCTATCTCAAGTACCAATTCCATATCCATTTAAAGAGAAGCCAAAAGGCGATCCTGAATGGTACTCATACGCTGTATTGTATGCATTCACAGAAAAAGAACTTGAAAACAAGTTAGACACATTTAACAAGGTTGTAAAATCAGAAAAAGCGAAGGGAAGCTCAGTTGAATCTACACCGTACCCAGAAGAAGCAAAGAAAGCAAGAACACAGCTCCCATCCCAAATTGTAGGTTCAACAAAGAACTACTGCAAGCAAGGAGGAGGAGGTATTTCTTGGCCAGGTACATTTACACCATCAAACAAGTGGGTACAGGTATACGACCAGTGGAGAGACATTTACATGAACAAATTAAGCCCTGCTTTATCACCTGCAGTCAGAGTTACAATGTACAGAGGAACTCACTACGGTATGTTAAGACTTATGACTCCATTCCCAAGAGACAGGCCAGCTGAAGAAGCAAACGCCGCTAACGGAATAGTAGAATGTCTTAAAGTACTTCTAGATGCAGGAGGTATACCATACAAGCCGCCAGTAGCATACCAGAGAGAAATTAACCAGAGAGCTGACCCAGGATACGTCGACCTTATCATTAAGGTAAAGGACATGCTTGACCCCAACCATATCATGAATCCAGGTAAATATCAGGTAAGGTGATGAAAAATGGAAAACTTTAAAGATCTAAAATATTACTCACAGTACTTTAGAAAATGCTCAAAATGTGGAACTTGTAAGTCTGCTTACTCATACGGACCACCACCCACATTTGCAACAATCTGTCCGCAGGGAGAATACTTTAAGTTAGACTCCTACTTTGGTTCAAGATCCAAGTCATTCCTTGGACATGCAATTCTTGAAAACAAAGTAGACTTGACAGACCCTGCCATACAGGAAGATATGCAAAAAGCAGTTTTCTCATGTACAGTCTGTGGTGGATGTCAGAGCCAGTGTCTACTTGATTACAAGCCATGGATAGTTGACTACATTGAACAGATAAGAAATCACTTGGTCAATATGGGAATTGGACCAACAAAAGCAGAAAAAACATACCAGGAAAAGATTATAAAAGAACACAACCCATACGGAGAAACTCACTCCTCAAGGTTTAACTGGTTAAAAGATGTAAAAGACCTAAAGACTGACGGGAACACAGTTTACTTTGCAGGATGTACAGCATCCTACAGAAGAACTGAAATCGCCAAATCAACAGCCAGTGTTTTATCAAAACTCGGTGAAGACTGGGCAGTTATGGGCGAAAATGAATACTGCTGTGGTTCACCACTTCTAAGAGCCGGTCTAAGAGACGAGCCACAGAAGTTAGCTGAACACAACGTCGATTATATAAACGACCAAGGATTCAAGACAGTTGTTACTGCTTGTGCCGGATGTTACAAAGTTCTTTCAAAAGAATACGAAAAATGGTGGGGCTTAAAGCTTAAAGCAAAAGTCATGCACACTTCCCAATACCTTGAAGAAAAGATGCAGAAAGGTGGACTAAAATTAAACAAATTAAACGAAACAGTAACATACCATGACCCATGCCACATGGGAAGACACATGAACCACTATGAAGTTGACTTTGAAGGAAAGAAACAGTGGAAAGGTTCATTCATACAGATTGACAAGGTCGGTCTATACAACACACCAAGAAATGTCCTAAAAGCAATACCCGGTGTAGAGCTAAAGGAAATGTACAGAAACAGAGACAACTCATTCTGTTGCGGTGCTGGTGGAGGTATTAAATCATCCTACCCAGACGTAGCTCTTGAAACTGCAAAGACAAGAGTACAAGAAGCAGAGAAAGTACAGGGAGTAAAGAAAATTGTATCTCCATGTCCATTCTGTGTCACAAACCTTGGTGATGGTGCAAAGGCCCTTGGTTCCAAAATGGAAGTCATAGACCTTATCCAGTTAGTCGACCAAGCACTCAAGTAAATAATTTAATTTTTTATTTTTCTTTAAATTTTTTTAAATATTATGCGGAGAATTTTTATGAAAGCCGAACACTATGTATTTGTATCTAATGAGCCAGATGTTTTTACTGACATTTACACTACAAAAACTCTAGACAACTATGTTAAGTTTAATATAGAATTAAATGACAAAGATGGAAATTTGGTAAATGAAGGCGAACTTCATGTCCAAATAGTGTCAGAATTATATATGCCTTTAATAGTCAAGAGATTCAATCCTTTTGAAGGAAAACTTTCTTTAGTTGTTGGGAATGAACATATAGGCAACTGTGATGCTGTATTTGTAATAAGGCTCAAATCAGATAGAATATTAGATACAACGAAATCAAGAATAGATGTTGAATTTTTGAATACTGAATAAAAAGAAAAATAGTTTATTTTTTTAATTAAATTTTGTCGAGTGCTGATTTTAAATCGTTGATAAGATCCTCATGATTTTCTATTCCAACAGATAATCTTATCATGCTGTCAGTTATCTCAGCATCTTTCAGAGTTTGATGGTCGACCTCTGAGTGCGTCATTGCCTTCGGATGTTCTATTAAAGATTCAGTTCCCCCAAGACTTACTGCAAGCTTGCATAATTTTACATTGTTTAAAAATTTGAATGCCTCTTTCTTTCCACCTTTTAAATAAAAAGAGATTAATGACCCTGGTCCCTTGCACTGTTTTTTGTATATCTTGTACTGTTCACTTTTTTTATCATATAACTCGGGGTATATTACTCTTTCAACTTTTGGATGTTTTAATAAAAATTCAGCTATCTTTATTGCGTTTTCCATTTGCCTTTGCATTCGAATATGTACAGTCTCTAATGATCTAGCCATGAGCCATGAATCAAATGGATTTCCATTAGTTCCTATCATTCCTCTGATGCCTTTTACCTTGGATATGTCTTCTTTTGATCCAAGAGCTGCACCAGCAATAATGTCTGAATGGCCACCTATAAATTTAGTTGCAGAATAAAGGACAATGTCAACTTTTTGTTCAAAAGGAGACTGAAATACTGGCCCCATGAAAGTATTGTCCACTAATACCTTTGCGTTAATCCCTTCTTTTTTTAATGCATTTCTAATTTTTACTATTGCTTCAATGTCAATCATTACATTGTTGGGATTAGCAGGCGTTTCAACATATAGTATAACTGTTTTGCCATTTATCTTATCTTTAACTGAATTTATCATTGCTTCCATTAATTTTGGAGAGTCAGATCCCGCATTAACATGGAATGTAGATACGCCCATTTTTTCAAAAAATTCTTTGAAAAGAAATTCAGTTCCACCATAAACGGGGTTAGTATAGAATATATAGTCTCCACTCTTTACAAAAGCGAGTAAAGTTGATGTTATTGCAGACATTCCTGAACCGAATATAGATGCTGCTTCGGCCCCTTCTAGTACCGAAAGTCTCTCTTCGACAATATCAAAGTTTGGATTTGCAAATCTAGAGTAGACAAATCCTTCTTCTCCTTTATCAAGTCCTAGTGCAACACGAATAAAGGATTCTCCCTCTTCTGCACTTTTAAATTTGTAAGTACTAGTTAAAAATATGGGGGGTTTTACTGAACCTTTATATTCTAACGGGTCATAACCCTTACTTATAACAACAGTTTCCTTTTTCATTATATCCCTCTATATACTATTCCAAATATTTATAAACAATGTTATAAAAGTTTCTTTATGAAGTATGTTGGGAGGGTTCTGCACTCACTTGGCCCTCTATTTGTATTAAAATCAAAAAAAGTCAAAATAAGGGATATTGGGGCTGATGCTTATATAGGGGATAAAAAAATTGGGAAGATTATAGAACTATTCGGTCCCGTGGAAGATCCTTATGTTAAGATTGTCTCGAGAAGAGACATTAAAGATAGAAAAAGTTTTGTTGGAAAGGATGTTTCAATTAGATAGAATTTTGAGGTCTTTTATGAATAATATCGTAAAGACATTAATTATAGTGTTCTTGCTTGCATCTTCGTTTTCAAGTTTCAGCCCTGTATCAGGCCAAGATACTGGATATTCTATTGAAATATTACCCTCATTTTCAATAGCTACTCAAGACGATATTCCGAGACTTGTAGATCTTGCTTCCACCAATAACGTTAATACAATTTACTTACACGTGAAGCGAGGCACAGGTACAAATCCTTCACCAGGAGTAGTTTTTTATAATAGCAGAATTGCACCTACTTTTTATAATTTTGATGTTTTGTCAATAATGATTGATGAAGCTCATAAGAAGGATATAAAAGTATACGCTATTGTTCCAGTTTTCTACGATGTAATTGCTGCGAATAAAGGTTTTGCCTCTGAAGGGCCTCAGTCCGAGGGTTGGGTCTGCCCACAAACAGGATTTAATTATGAAAAAAGTATAATTGATGAGATAACAAATGGTTACAAAGTAGATGGAATAATACTAGAATACTTTGGGTACTCAAATAATCTTAACTGCCAGTGTAGCGATTGCTTAAAAGAATTTGCGAGAATATATGGGGTATCTGCTGATAGATTGAATTTGGAAACTGAAAAACAGAATAACTCTGATTTATGGATTAAATGGAATATATATCGAGCAGATGAACTTGCTAAACGTTTAGAAATTTTATCTCAAGACATTAGAACTAATAAAAAGATGAAGTTGGGAATAATCATACCCCCAACAACCTACCGCGATTACTTTGAAAATACCGATTTTGGTATTGATGTAAAAAAAATAGGAGACTATATTGACTTATTAATTTTCAGACGCCAAGGTCTCCCTTTAGAATATGTTCCAGATGCTACGAATGGATACAATCTTCAATATGAAGGAGATATCTATGTCACTGTTGAAAACAAAGATATTGGATTACTTAATCTAGTTTATTCCAGCTCAGATTATACTTCAGGGATTATTTATTTCCAACGAGAACCTTGGACTACACAGAGTTTTTCAAGAATAATTAAATCAAGGGCCGAAACGACAAACATTTGGGCAGTAAGAGTTGATTCTAGAGAATACTTCAATCTTGACCTTGATTCATATATCCCTATTTGGAAAGATAGTAATATTAATACGGTAATAATCAGCGCGGGGAGACCATATTGGATAAATTTCAGATGGCCAGGGCACGAGAATGAATACAGCTCTTTAGTTCAATTGTCTTCAGGCGACCCATTAGAAAGAATGATTGACAAACTGAAAAGTGAAGGATTTAAGGTCGTAGTTTCTTTTAGTCTGAATAGCCCTGAATACATACAGGCTAATCCTGGTTCTGCTGCACTCGATTATGTATTTTCAAGAAGCTCTTCAAAAGTTTCGATGATCGAAATAACTCAAGGCGATTATGGTAAATATTACATAGATACAATTGAACATATAATAAAGAATTATGACGTTGATGCTATTCTAGTTACCAATGGAGACTTTTACGAGTATAGTTTTGACTCCAAATCAGAAGCAGAGTATCTCAAATACATGAACTCAAGAGGCATTGTGATTTACGAATGGCCAAAAAGAGATTTAATTGTTAATATTGATGACAGTACAATAACTAACTGGCAAAACTTTGAAATGGAAAAATTTTATTCTGTACTCAAAAACAGAGTAATCAACTATGAAGTTGAACTTTGGGTTTCTGCAAAAACGGATGAAAAAGATCCAAATAATCTTTCTAGAAAATACGGACAGGACTTAAATATGTTAAACAATTATGCAACAAGAGTTGTGGTAACTGCACCTCTTACAGAAGATATCTCTGGGAAGAATAGGAACTTTGCAGATACACTGCGTGAAGCAGGCATATCATATGTCTTGGAAGTACCTTTAATAAAAGGCGTAAGCACGCCGGTAACTACAGAAGAATTGGAATCAATATTAGAAAGCTCAATAAACGGTGGAACAAAATATACATTGATGTCATCCAACTATTTGATGAATGAACTTATTTGGGACTCAGTTTTGAAACTCTCACTATATAAAGAAATAGCAGGTGTGGATGATGCACAGCTCATTAATCTCTATAATGCAGGTTTGTATGATTTCTTAAAAGAGCGAGTCGAAGAAATAAAGCAAATAAGGGAAGAGGAAATAACAAATCTTCGGAATCAATCAAAAACTAAGATTCAAAAGTTAGACAAAGTTGTAACGGATATTGAATCAAAACTTACTTTAACAAAAAATATTGGATTTGATGGTTCACAAGTATCTGAAAGATGGGATTTTGGGAGAAGAGAATATGGCCTATCTAAGAATTCTTTTATTGAAGGAAGATATAAAGAAGCACTTGATCGAGCCGAGAATGCAGAAATTGTTTTGAATCAAGTTAATTATGTACTCCAAGGAGAGATAGACAAAGTTTATTCTTCAAGAATGTTTATTGGATTTACAGTAGTCATAGTATTTGTAATATTCTTATTCCTTGCATATTATTCTAGCAGAAATTAAAAGAATTAGTTTTAAATATCAAAGCTTAATTTATTAATTAGAAGTCTTTAATAATGTATAATAGTTATAATGGTGATTTTCATGGTAAAGAATATTATTTTTGGTTTGACAGAGAAAAAATATCGATGGATTCTATTATTAGCTCTTTCATTAGTCTATTTTTTTGTTTATTTTCACAGAGTTTCATCGGCAGTTATTTCTAAGGATTTACTTAATGAATTTGGAGTTTCTGCCTTATCTTTGGGGCTTTTATCGTCTATGTATTTCTATTCATATTCATTATTTCAAATACCTGTCGGGATTCTCTCTGACACACTTGGGCCAAGAAAAACAATAGCATTCCTTACTATCTTTTCTGCTATAGGATCGTTCTTATTTGGAATTGCCTTGAACTTTAACATGGCTCTTTTTGCAAGACTTATAATAGGAGTTGGTGTTTCGGGAGTATGGATACCAGCTCTAAAATTATTTTCTGTTTGGTATTCTAAGAGAGAGTATGCAACAATGGTTGGAGTCTTGCTTTCAGTTGGAAATATAGGGGCTCTTTCTGCATCCTATCCTCTCGCTTTAATAGTATCTGATTTTGGATGGAGATACGCATTTTACATTATTGGTATAATTTCAATATTTCTTGCATTGATAGCATGGATATTTATAAGAGATTCTCCAGAACAATATTTGAACAAAAATAAAGGAATAAAGGTATCAACTTCAGTTCCTATTAAACAATACATCTCTAAAGACCATCTGAGATTGATTGCTAAAAATAAAGATGTCTGGATATTGTCTATATGGCTATTTGTAGTATATGGCGCTCTTCTAGCTTACCAAGGTTTATGGGCTTATCCTTATTTTAGAGATGTCTTTGGTTTATCTAAATCTTCATCAGGTTTTATCCTAATGTTTGTCAGCATTGGAATGCTTATAGGATCCCCATTTGTAGGATATTTCTCAGACAAAATTATGAGAAGCAGGAAGAAGGTAATAATCATATGGGTTGCTTCATTTATCTTGCCATGGGTATTAATCTCATTTTTTACGGCAAGTATCACCATAAATCTTCTTTATCTAATTTCTTTTTGGATGGGATTTTTTGGATGTGCAAATGTTGTTATATTTGCCATTATTAAAGAACAGTTTCCTTTAGAGATTACTGGAACAGTCCAAAGCATAGTTAATGTTTTTCCATTCGTAGGCGCGGCTTTCTTTCAGACATTTCTTGGATACATACTTGATACCGTAGGTGGATTTGATGGAGTATATCCTGTGGCTGCTTATAGTATGGCATTCAAATATGTATTTGCTTTTGTTATTATAGTATTCATCATGTCTTTCTTTGTCAAAGAAACAATGACAACAGATTAGAATATCGGAGATTTACTATGAAAGTCAGTGCAAAAAGGCTTGAAAATGACATAAATCGAATTAACAATTATAACTCGACACCAGGCCACGGTATAAGCAGATTAACATTCACAAAAGAATATATGAATGCAATGAACTACATCTTCAAAGAACTTGAAAAGATAGGTGCAGAGATACAGATAATGCGTGGAGGAAATATAAGGGCAAGATTGGAAGGTAGCGAAAAAGATGCGCCTTCGATCATGATTGGCTCACATATAGACAGTGTCTTTCATGGCGGCATGTTTGATGGGGTTGTAGGAACTATAACCTCTTTAGAAGTATTGAGGACAATTTATGAGAATAAGGCCACCCATACGAATCCAATTGATTTTGTAATTTTTGCAGAAGAGGATGGCTCAAGATTTTCTTCTGTTTTATTGGGAAGCAGGATATGGGCCGGGAAAGTAAAAGATGAAGACTTGTCAAAAATCATTGATAAAGATGGAGTAAGCTATTTTGAAGCAATGAATAAATCAGGACTCACACCTAAGGATAACTCTATATTAAATGGAAAAAAAATAAAAGCTATGATTGAACCACATATTGAACAGAGTCGAGTTCTCGAGAGTAAATGCCTTTCAATTGGTATTGTTGAGACAATCGCGGGGATAAAACAGTTAGAAATAACAATTAAAGGTGTTTCAAATCATGCCGGCGCAACCCCTATGAATTTAAGAAACGATGCTCTTTGTGGGGCGGCAGAGATTATTTTAAATTCAGAAAAGTTCGCTTCACATAATGGGACTTCAGTTGCAACAGTAGGTCTTGTTGAAGTAAATCCGGGTAAAACTAATATTGTACCTGGGGAAGTGAGATTAACTCTAGATATTAGAGATAGAGATGATGTTACCCTAAATAAAATAACGGATAGAATAGTCAATTCGATTGGTCCAACATGCAATAATAGAGGTCTTACCTATGGCATTAAACAGGTCTCTTATACTAAACCAGTTCTTTTGTCTAAAAGGGTAGTTGAAGTAATTGAGAACTCTGCTAAAAATCTGGGCGTTGATTTCTTAAAAATGGTAAGCGGGGCTGTCCATGATTCTTCAATTATTGCTGAATTAGCTGATGTAGGTATGATCTTTGTTCCAAGCAAGAATGGTAGAAGCCACTGTCCAGAAGAATACACAGATTTGAAAGATATTGAAATAGCTGCAAATATTCTATTAAAAACTGTGTTAGAACTTTCAAAATAATATAATATCAGAAAATAGTTTCTAGGATAATTAACCATATGTTAAGGTAAAATACTGAAAGCAGTGCAGATATAATATTGAGAGATGCTATTGTTTCTTTGAAGAAGTCGTATCTTTCACTTAATACTATAGATGAAACAGCTATAGGCATGCCATGCATAAGCACTATAATAGTGCTCTCAAATGCAGGGACTACAAATACAAATTTCAAGAATATAATTGCCACTAAGGGCAAGAATACTATTCTCAAAAGACTTAATCCAAATGCGGTCTTTAAATTTCCATAACTTCTCCCAAAAAAAAATAATCCGAGCATGAAAATAGCTACAGTCGAAGTAGTACTTCCCAATCTATGCAATGTAGTAGAAATAAAAATGGGAACTTCGAATCCTATGATATTAATAGAAACACCAAATAAAGTAGAAAGGATCAAAGGATTTTTTGAGAATCTCTTTACAAGCGTTTTTACTCTAGAGATTTTTTCATCGCCGAGTTTGTATAGTTCTAATACTGAAGTTGCAGTAATAACACTTACAAAACTAATTGTAGATGCAAATAGTGCTGCTAATCTTTCTGACTCCCCTGTACCAAAAGCAAATACAATGAAGGGTATGCCGAAAAAGGCGAGACTTCCAAAAACAGTTGTAACAATTAATAGATAAAGTGTTTTTTTATCTTTAACAATTCCCAATATGAAAATAGCAATGAAAACGGCTAGGGCAACAAAAGTTGGAGTTATTCCTGCAACAACATATCTTATAATCTCTCTTGAAAACTCAACTTCGTATATATTAATGAAAAAGAGTGAGGGAAGTGCAAAGTAATATATGTAAGAACTTAAGACTCTTTCGTCACCGTGTTTAAGAATGCCATACTTCCTTGATAGATATCCAAGAGCTATTAGAAGCAATATTGGAACTGAAGTTCTAAGTATAACGCTCAATTAATTCCTCTTGGCTTTTAGTTATTCGTCATGATTTAAAATCTTTTGTATTTTATTTTAAAAACGCTTAAATTCATATGTAATGAGTATCTTATGTCATGAGAAATGATCTTTATATCAAAAAAAATTTTCCAGAAGAGCCCGGCGTTTATGTTATGAAGGACTCTAATGGGAATGTTCTTTACGTCGGAAAGGCAAAATCATTAAAGAAAAGATTAGCTTCTTACTTTCAAAAAAATATTCCCGATAGAATCTCTTTTCTAATGAACAGGGTAGATGATATTGAGTGTATTGCTACCGATAATGAAACAGAGGCGCTTTTACTTGAGTACAATCTCATAAAAAAATACAAGCCTAGGTACAACATTCATTTTAGGGATGATAAGAAGTATCCTTATATAAAAATAACAAATGAGAACTTTCCAAGATTAATAGTCTCAAGGAAGATTGAAGAGGACGGTGCTTATTATTTCGGCCCTTATTCAGATGTAGGCTCTGCAAGAAGAATGCTTGCACTTGCCAGAAATATATTCAAGTTAAGAAGCTGTAAAAAAATGAATAAAAATCCATGTCTCAATTTTTATATAAAAAGATGCACAGGTCCCTGTTCTGATCCAAATTCTAAACAAGAATATAATAAGAGAGTAGATGGATTACTAATGTTCTTTGAGAATAGGGGCGAGGAGTTAATAACAAAACTTGAGGAAGAAATGAACTCTCACTCGAAAGAATTAGATTTTGAAAAAGCTTTAGTTTTAAGAGATGAGATAGATGCAATAAGAAAATCGATGGAAGAGCAGAAAATCTTTCTTGATTCACCAATAAACAAAGATGTCATAGGATACTATGACAAGAAAACAATATGTATTTGCGTAGTAATGATAAGAAGGGGGGCCCTAATTGGGGCAAAAAATTATCCCATAGCGGAAACTTTGTTTGATAGAGAGGACACTTTGTCATCGTTTCTAAAGCAACATTATAAGGAAGAGTATATACCAAACAGGATTATCCTGCCTTTTGAGATTCCTGAAAGGGAGGAAATTCAAACATTTTTATCTAATGGAAAACATGAACTAACAATAACTCCGCCATCTTCTCTTCGTGAGAAGGAGGAAGTACTGCTCGCAACTAAAAATGCTGAACTTTTTTTATCTTCAGAAAAGAAATCACCTCTCGAAGGTCTTATGAATTCACTTGGACTTGAAACTCTGCCAAAAAGAATTGAAGGATATGATATTTCAAATATGGGCCCAGAGATAAAAGTAGGCTCGCAGGTGACTTTTATTGATGGGAAACCTTCTAAGGAAAATTATAGAATATACAAGATCAAGACAGTTTCTGGCCAGGATGATATATCCTCCCTTAGAGAAGTTTTGAGCAGACGATTTAGACATAATGAGTCTTTGCCAGATTTGATACTAATTGACGGAGGGAAAGGCCATTTGAACACGGCTCTATCGGTATTAGACTCTCTTGATCTTGAAATACCCACTGTTGCGCTTGCAAAGCAAGAGGAAGATCTTTTTTTTGAAAATGAACTTAATCCAGACATAGATACAGATTCTAAGAATCTTTTAATTAAGATAAGGGATGAGGCTCACCGATTTGCTATAAAGAATCTAAGGAACATGAAAAGAAAAGCAAGTATCCATTCACCTCTAGATGACATACCCGGGCTTGGCCCCAAAAGAAAAACTAAGCTAATTGACCGATTTGGATCTATTGAAAATCTAAAGAATGCAAAAATTGAGGAGATCGAAGAAGTTATTATAAATCGTTCTCTTTCGGCAAGAATTTATAATTTTATTAAAACATTGAAATAAGATTATCGATAGACGAAATTGGATACCCAAAACAAAAGCTATATATATGGTATCTTTCAAAGATGGTTATGGATTCTGGATTTGCTAGACTTCTAAATAATGCAAAAGACAAAATACTTCAGTCCAAAGATTCTAAAATTAAAATTATTTCTCATATTGATGCAGATGGCATATCTTCAGCTGCGGTCTTATCTCTTGCTTTGGACAGGCTAAAGATTAATCACGACGTTCATTTTACTTCTCTTGATGGAATACCATCGTCTCACTTAGGAGATCTTACCCTATTCCTCGATATGGGAAGTGGGCAGATAGATTATCTAATGACCAAGTATGAAGACAAAGATATAATAATTCTAGACCACCACCAGGGAGAATATCCAGAAACACCTTTTATTGAAGTTAATCCAAATATATTTGGATATAGTGGTTCTGAAGAAATCAGCGGCTCAGGTCTAGCATATCTTTTGTCTTTAGAACTTGACAGAAAGAATAAGGACCTCTCATCAATTGCAATAGTTGGCGCAGTTGGAGATATGCAGGGTTCTTGGGGAGGGCTAAAAGGATTAAATCGGGACATTCTGCTTGATAGCATAGAATCAGGTTTGGTTAAAGCCGAAGAAGATTTACTTTTGTACGGGCGTTCGACAAGACCCATTTACAAATCACTACAATATTTCTCAGACCCTCCTATACCAGGTGTAACAGGGAGTGATTCAAATGCAATGGCGCTTCTAAATAGCTTGGAAATACCATGTTACGAAGGTGACTGGAGGACTGTATCAGATATGACTTGTGATGAGAAGCGGAAACTTGCAACAGAGATCATAAGAAAGACAATAACTGCAGTTCCTCAAGAATATGTTTCGTTTATTCCCCAGATGATTATGGGCGAATCTTATTCACTCATTAAAGAAGAAGAAAGAAGCCCTTTAAGAGATGCTTCAGAGTTTGCAACATGCCTAAATGCCTGTGGCAAGAATGGTAGGCCTGAGGTGGGCTATTATGTGTGCAAGGGTAACAGAGGCATATACTACGATATATTGTTAGGATTACTTAGAAAGCATAGAAAGAATATCGCAAGAAGCATGAGTCTTGTTGAGAGTCGAGGGGTAGTCATGAAGGAGAAGTTCCAGTACTTTGATGGAAGCGGTATAAATGATACCATAGTTGGTACCGTTGCGAGCTTAGTTCTTGGAAATCGTGATACAGATCCTTTTCTGCCGATAGTTGCTTATACAACGCTACCGAATGACCCAAATGTTTATAAAATCTCTGCACGCTGCTCAAGATTGTTGGTGCTTAAAGGTTTAAATTTGGGAAAAGAAATAAAGAAAAGTGCAGAATTAGTAGGCGGTAAAGGAGGGGGTCATCCCCCGGCATGCGGTGCCTTTGTTCCGATCGAAAGACTGACAGAATTTTTGCACATATTTGAAGAGAATATAGCAACTTGTATTTAGAGTGTTTTTATGAGTATTATTAATGTTTCTGATTATCTTAGAATTCCAGAAGATAGGATTTATTTGAATCCTTCTGATGAGTTTTATATTAATTATCTAAAACCATACTATGTGGTTACAAATGACGGGCAGTATCTTTTTGCCTCAACCTTGAAAGGAAGAATGCCTGATAAAGTCTATTATATGATGCCAAAAGGGTACAAACTTGGAGCCGGACAAAAAGGGTTTGACATTGATGCAGGAAAAGCTATTTTTAAAGTAATCATGGACTATCTAATGGAGAAACCTCAACTTATTGTTGCAGATGGCATTCAGGGAGAAAATGGATATGAGGTAGGTATAAGGTCAATTGTAAGTGTGGCAAATCCACACAGTGCATATATCTCGTGGATGGGGAAGATGATGGTATTCCCTCCAAAAGACGGGATCAAGCCAAGCTGCTACAACTTCATAGTGCCTGAAAAGCTTCCAGAACAATATGTTACTCGAATAAAGAAAGTCTGGCCCGGGTACAATGAGAAAGAACCTCTTTCTCTTTATGATTTTACCGAGATGAAAAACGATGTTAGATGTGTTTTAAATCTTGGGATAGATTATTTTGGCGGCGCCTTCAAAAAGCCCAATCTAACTATGGTGTGGAACAGGGGCGAATCAGATGGGATGATTTCATTTCATGCGGGACTTTCTGAAAGTTCTGTCATAATAGGACTCAGCGGTACAGGAAAAACTACATTGACTGTTGGCCCTAATCTCGAACAGGATGATGCTATTTTAGGAAAAGTTATTTCTAAAAATGGAAAAATTGTTGATATAAAGCTAGTTGGACTTGAAGCTGCAAGTTTTGCAAAATCAGAAGGATTGTCTGAAAAAAGTCCAGAATACCCTGGTTTGATGAAATCAAAAGACAGGAAACATATTGTTCTGGCGATGAATATTGACTGTGAAGGCGTTGAATACCTTAAGAGGAATATAAATGATTACAATGTAGAAATCCCCGAGGCAACTGGCGAAGTAGGCTCATTACTTACCAAGAGCTATGAAAAGAGCAGAACAACTAATGGCCGATTCATTTTCCTTTTCAGTGACTTGAACGCTTATTGGGGTAAAAAGGACAAGTACCTTAGAAATTTTATTTTGAGCTTTAAGAGATACGATATATTCAATCCCCTAATTAGGGTGACCGATCCACTTATGGCTGTTGCATTTGACAGTGCTTGTGAGAGCATAATTACTTCTGCCATTTCAGGTAAGATCCCTGGAACTAGGGTAAGATCTTATTCAGCAACTGATTTTATGGCGAGAGAACAAGCCGAACAGGCAGTTTTGAAAAAGAAAGTTTTTAATGACATGGGACTTGGACAAAATGGAAAAATAAACTTTTTGATCGTCAATACCGGTTTTGTTGGTGAGTTTGATCTAGAAGGAAAATCAATCGGAGGAGAAAAGATTACCGTCTCAGACTCAAAGACACTTCTGAAACTTGCCACAAACAATCTTATTAAGAACTGGATAAAAGATCCAGTTTATGGTTACCTTTTACCCTCGCCCAAAGAGCTAAGTGAAGTTCACGGTATGAAAAACTTTGGTGAAAGATTCAATCCTCTCAATTATTACTCGCCTCATGATTATTTAGAATTTGTTAAGATCGACATAAAGGAAAGAAAGGATTTCCTATACAAGATTTTTTCATCGCAAAGTGAATTTAATTATTTAGAAGATGTTATTAATGTCTGGGATGAGATTAGGTTACCTTCGCCTAAAGAAATCAGAAAGTTCTACGATACACATTATTTGTGAATACCGAAAAGCTTTAAAATAAGGTGATTTAACTTCATGTAGCCCGGCGTGGCCTAGTCTGGTTAGGGCAGTGGACTGTAGATCCACGGACCGCTGGTTCAAATCCGGCCGCCGGGACTCGTTTTTAACTAGAAATCCGGGCCCCCGCACTTTTTTCTTCAAACTAACACAAGTAATAAAAGCAAGTTATGAATATTTATAGTGATTGCTAAAAATTATGGGGGGATAATATAACAGACGTTATAGATATTGGAAAAGATGCAGAAGAGATATTGGAATTTCTTTATGCAAAAAAATTAAAGGAAGGAAGTTTTGTTATAGATACTAGAGAACTGTCTCGTATTCTAAAATGGGACATTGGCAAAGTAAATAATGCCATCCACTATAACCTTGGAAAAAACATTATTGTATGTAAAGAAGTTAAAGGCGAGATCAAGGGATACTTAAATTATTACATCTCAGATATAACTCCCGAAGGAATAAAATGGATAAAGTATACAAGAAAATTTGAGTGACATTAATTCGTGGCCAATGAGCGTGATAGAAATGATTGAGAAAATTGATTGGGAATCTGCAATAAATGTTCGTCGATCTGTAAGAAGTTATGAAATGCGTGAAGTTGATAAAGAAATTATGGACAAACTTAAGAATTTTGTATTAAATATGGAAGTTCCATTCAAACATGATGTCAAAATACATTTTTTCAAAGCGGACCCAGATAGGAGATTATATAACAACATTAAATATACCCCTAAAAATGGTATGGCTTTTATAGCAACTACCGACATACCATCAATCTCTGCTGCAGGTTTTGTTGGTGAAATGGCAATTCTATATGCAACGCACTTGAAACTTGCCACTAGTTGGTTTGGCCATTATTCACTTGAAGAATTGGAGAGAATTATGCCCGATATTAAAAGTAACTCATCATTGCCAAAACCAAAATGGGGTTATGGAAAGGGCGTAGTTCAAGGTAAACGTGCGATTTGTATATCGCCTCTTGGATACTGGAAAAAAGAAGGTCTTAGATTGATGGACAGGACAACAGAGTCATTTATGAGTTACAAAAGAAAACCTGTCAGTGCTTTTTTAGAAAATGGAATAACTGAAGATTCACTTCCCCCAGATATTCTTTATGCTTTTGACCTTGCTAGGAAAGCCCCATCGGGAGCCAATAGTCAGCACTGGCGGTTTAATGTTTCATCTGATTTTAAAATAATTTCAATATCAATGCCTATTGGATACAAACACATCAAGTGGGAGCATCCTGATGTTGATATCGGTATATGTGCTTGCCATTTCTGTCTTGGCCTTATAATGAAAAATATAGCTTGTAAAGTTTCTATAAATGAAAAACAGGATCGTGCAGTGTGGAACTTTAGAATTTAATTTTTATTTTGCGATTTTTTCAATGTACATGAATATACTTATAAATTATCTCACAACCGTATCAATATTAAAGAAATATCTGCAGATACTTAAAAGTTGATTAGGTATATCCATGGATAAATTATTAAATTCTAAAAAAGAGGAATATCTAAATAATATTTCAGAAATATACAGAAAAATCTTTGAAAATTCTTTTGATGCTATTCTTTTGGTAGATGATAAATCTAGATTTGTTGACGCTAATTTGAGTGCTTTTAATCTTTTAGGTTATACCAAATCAGAACTAATAAATATGGGGGTGGAGGATCTTACTCCTAAAGAATATATTGAACATGGAAAAAAATTGCGTGAAGAGTTTCTAGAAAAGGGTAATCAAAAAGGAGAGTATATCCTCTTAAAAAAAGATAAAGAAGAAATAAATGTTGAATATCGTGGATTTGCTAATATAGTGCCAGGATTGCATCTCTTTATTATTAAGGATACTAATAGCAAGAAGTTAAATAAAGTATTGAAAGATAGAGAAAAGACACTTCAAGGAATATTTACTGCAAGTCCAGTTGGAATTAACCTGATTCAGAACAGGAAGTTCATCTGGAGTAACGAAATGATGAGTCAAATAACGGGATACCCGTTAAACGAGATTATAGACAAAAACACTAAATTCCTATATATATCGGATGAAGATTATGAAAAAGCAGGATACGATTACAACAAAAAACTAGCCGAAGGTAAGTGGCAGAAGTTGAAACAAGATGGAGACGAAAAGATGGGAAAATAATAGACATCCATAAAAAAATGAGTCTAGTGGATCCAACTGAACCAAGTAAAGGATATATAACCTCGGTAATGGATATAACAGATCGTAAAAAAATTGAAGAGAATTTAATTAGTGCAAAAAAACAGCTTGAAGAAATAATAGAATTTTTACCCGATCCAACATTTATTATTGACAAGAATAAAAAAGTTATAGCATGGAATCATGCGATGGAAGAAATGACGGGCATTGATAAAGAAGATATTTTAGGAAAGGATCATGAATGTGCCGCCGTACCATTTTATGGGAAAAGAAGGGCACATCTTGTCGATTTACTATTTGAAGGCAATGATGAAATAGGATCTAAATATAATTTTGTTAACAAAAAAGGCAGATCATTGTATGTTGAGGTTTTTACTCCTGCCCTTTACAATAATAAAGGTGCTTATGTGTGGGCGGCTGCATCTCCCTTACTTGATCAAAAAGGAAATATAGTTGGGGCAATTGAATCTATCAGAGATATAAGTGGATTTAAAGATACAGAAAAAAGAATAGTAGAAAGTGAGAAAACTCTAAGGAGCATCCTTACAGCTGCCCCAGTAGGAATAAAATTAGTTCAAAATCGAGAGATTATTTGGTGTAATCCTAGTATGCTTGAAATGACAGGGTACAATCTTGAAGAATTAATTAATAAAAATCTAAAATTTTTGTATCCTAATGAAGAAGAGTATACTAAAGTTGGGCATATGTTATATGATAAATGGCTCGATGAAGAGTATAGAGAAATTGAAACTTTCTGGAAAAAAAATAATGGAGAATTAATAAACTGCCACATAAGAGTTAGCCCTATTGATCCTTCAGACTTCAGCAAAGGTCTGATTGAGATTATTACAGATACTACTGAGAAAAAAAAGGCCCAAAAACAACTTGATGAGAATCTAGAATATTTTGCCCATCTTGTAGACCATATAAGAAATCCCCTAACGGTACTCAGTGGAGTTATAATGGTAGAAGTTGATAACGAGAAGACTAAGGGGAGAGTCCAAAAACAAGTTGATCATATCGAGGAAATCCTTGAACATTTGGACCACGGTTGGATTGATACAGAAGAAACTAGAAAATTCTTGAAAAAATATATGTAATAGAATCTTTATAAAAAAAGAAGAAAAAGGTGATCAATATTCTAGATGAATCCTGTAACTACAATGAATCTTTTAGTAAAAAAAAAGTGAAAGATTTTCTTCTTACAAATTTAAAAAGAAACTGCGAAGAATTTGAAAGCCTTGTTGAAGATATTGATATTGAAGAAGATTTAGAACTAAAAGAAAAAATTAACAATATTTCAAATAAATGCCATGAACTATCAATGATGTCTCTAAATATTCTTGGTGAAAAAATCGAAGAAATAATGTTTGAAGATATAGAAAGTTGTGCCATGGGCCTCTCTGAAATAAGAAACTGGATAAAATCATTTATAAAAAACAAAGCATTAAAATCAGAATTAAATGAGATATCTCTTTTTTTGATAGTTTAGAAGAAATAGCGGACAGGATAAAATTTATTGATTCTATTCAACAGAAATCTCTTGATTCGCAAAAAACTTTCATAGAGGCCGTTAAGAAAAGACGAGATAAGATGAAATAAATGATTAGTTAATCTTTTTTATTTCTGCATTATTCTCAAAAATTAGTTTACCGGAATTGTAACTTTTATAGTGTGCTATATAACTGAATGCAAAAGAATTATTCTCTGGATAAGTTGGCGATATTCCGACATTTCCTTTGGAGA
>JAHKLW010000088.1 GCA_020854815.1 Methanofastidiosum sp.
GTTTTCCTTTTCTAGCTTTAATCTGATATCGCCCTCTAATTGTATATCTTTTATTGTGCCTGTATGGCCTAAAATACTTCCCTCGCTATCCTTGAAAACTGACATTTCAAGCCTGCATTCAACTTGCATGCCATTTTTTCTTTTTAATTTTACATTAAAATTCTGAATTTTTCCTCTTCGATACAAATCTTTTAATAAAAGCTCTCTGTCGGAGGGATTGATATGCATCTCAGTTGCATCCATGCCTAAAAGTTCTTTTTTCGGGTAACCGAGTATGCGTGATGTGTCCTCGTTTGCATAGACGATTATGCCATCTTTGTTTACGGAAATGTTGGGAAGGGCATATGCATGATTCAAGTATATATCTGGCAGAAAAGTGTTATATTTTTTATTACGTTTGATTTTGGTGTTGGTACTATCATCTTTTGCCATGGAAGACCTTCTTAGGGTGTAATGTTTCACTCTAGAATCAATTGATAATCTTTTTCCATATATATAAAGATATGGAAAAAAAAAGGGAAAATATGGAAAGCCTAACTTTTTATTTATGTTTCTCTATTTTAGTTTTTTTACATTGAACCGGAAAGTAATATTTAAAAGGAGCACTCTTTGTTTCTATTAAGAGACTATGACAAAAGAGACCATAGAGATTGGCGGAAAAGAGGTCATATTGGTAGGTACTGTCCACATTTCAAAGGAAAGTGTGGATGAGGTGAGAGAGGTAATTGAAAAAGAAAAACCTGATGTTGTGGGTGTTGAGCTTTGCGGGAGTAGATTCGAATCGCTCAAAAATGTCAAGAAGTGGGAAGATACCAACATCTTGGATATCATAAAGCAGGGAAAGATATTCCTCTTCTTGATTAATCTATTACTATCCAATTACCAGAAAAGACTTGGCGATAAGTTTGGCGTCAAACCGGGTTCTGAGTTCATAGAAGCAATCAATGTTGCTGAAAAAGAGAACATCAAGATTGCGCTAATTGATAGAGATATCCAGACCACATTGAAGCGGGCCTGGAACAAGATGAAACTCAAAGAAAAGCTGAAGCTTATGTTTGGACTCTTCCTAGGATTCTTTGAAGAGGAGGAAGAGGAAGACATTATCGAAAAGCTAAAGGACAAGGACATAATAAACGAGCTATTAAATGAATTGTCAAAGGAGATACCCTCAGTAAAAGAGACATTGATTGATGAAAGAGACAGATACATTGCGCTAAAGATACTCGAAAGTGATGCCAAAAAGTTAGTTGCAGTTATTGGCAGAGGTCACATGGATGGGGTAAAAAGAGAATTGAAAGAATTAAGCAAAAAGGGCTTAAAAAAGAACATCGAGGAACTTGAAGTAGTCCCTCAAAAAAAGAGCTCATTGAAATATATAGGATATTTGATTCCTGTATTATTCTTTGGAATCGTGATATACGGATTTTTTACTAGAGGCATTGAATTTACACTAAAGGTATTTCTCGTCTGGATTATGGTGAATGGCACTCTGTCCGCAATTGGTGCGGCCCTTGCCCTGGCACACCCTGTTTCTATTCTGGTAGCTTTTTTTGCAGCGCCAATAACATCACTTAATCCTACAATTGCAGCCGGATGGTTTGCAGGCCTTGCTGAAATCAAATTCCGAAAACCTAAAATAAAGGACTTTGAAGGATTGAATAGCATTAATGGATTTACTGACCTTTGGAAGAATGGAGTCACGAGGATAATCCTTGTCGTTGCCTTCTCCAACATAGGGAGCACAATCGGGACAATATATGCCATCCCTTATATAATTTCACTTTTGTGAGGAGAGAAAAATGAAAAAGATAATCTTGACGATATTGGTTATATCTGCATTATTGCTCCAAGGGGTATATGCAGAAGAAGATTACATGAACATGATATGGAAGCATGACCTGAAAGGAAATGTCTGGAAGGTAATGAACGGTGATTTTACAGGAAATGGAGTCCCCGAAATAGTTGTTGCTTCTGGATGCTGTGGAAATCCAGGTTATGTAACTGTTTTTGATGTAACAGGTACCATAGTCTGGCAGGCAAGGCTACCCAATGAGGTAAGGGCCCTTGATATAGGAGACATAAATGGTGATGGAAAACTTGAGGCAGTCACTGCAGGAACTGATAGCAGGACTTACTTCATCTCAAATAGCGGGGAAGTGGTCAAGATTTATTCCGATACTAGCATGCCACAGGCAATAAAGATAGGGGATATTGACGGCGATGGGAAAAATGAGGTGGTGACTGGATCAAATTATCTAAGGATATTCAAGGATATGGAAGAGGTGGCAAATTACAGCACCTCAAATAGGATCTCAGACTTAAACTTCTATGACATAAATGGAGACAAAAAGCTTGAGATAATAACAGGTGGCCTTGGGAATTACGTTTATGCTTTTGATAGTGACCTCAATCTCTTATGGAGGCATATGAGCAATTCTGTCGTATGGGGGACAATCCCATTCAAGTACCTTGGAAACGATTCTATACTAGTTTTGGCAAGGGGATATTTTGTCCTAGACAAGGACGGCAATAAAGTATTCCAGAAGGATATGGATGACTATTACATAACTGGCCATGATACAGGCACTATGATCCTATTAGCCGATGGCAAAGGGGATCTAAACAGCATAGATTACTCATTAAATGAGCTATGGACTTTCAAGGCTGAAAAAGAAGTTAAGGCTGTCTCTTCTTACAAGGAAGGAAATGAAATGATGATCTTTTTTGGCTCCATGGATGAGAATTTCTACATGATAAACGGGAAGGGGGAATTTATTGGCTCTGCAAATGCCGGCTCCTACGTCTCAACAGTGGACAGCTTTAATGTAAAAAACAAGAGGTACGTATTTTTTGGCTCATTTGATGACGTTGTCTACACATACTACAGAGAAACAAAAAATGTCCCGTTTTATGGATTCGGGACTGTTATTGCAGCTTTATTATACTTCCTGTATAGAAGGCGTCAGTAACTTCTGAATCTTTCAACTACAAACTCTTTATCAAGAGCGTTTATGAACGCTGCGGCTTTGGGGCCTGACTCTTTGCCAATCAAGACCTGGTATATGGCCCCAAAGAGTATTTTTGGCTCTATTGGAATGTTTGTCGCAATCTCATAAATCTTATTGTGAAGTTCTACATCGTTTAGGTCTTCGCTTTGGACTAGGTCAGAGATTACTTTTAGCCCATCTCTTTGCTCCTTTGAAAGTTCTACTTTTGGAGGGTATGGCAATAGCTCAAATTTAATCATATCGGGGGCGTAGAGTTTAACCCAGTTTGCTGCAAGTTTTGTCCTTGTTTTAATCCTTTCAATGTCTGTTTCAGATAGCTCTGCTTTAATGTGGCCCTCCTTCTTTAGGATTTTTATAATCTTGTCAACATCAGAAGTTATCTGAACAAGGACTGACATAAATCTAAAAGATGGCTGTGCTGGTAATGTCTTGTAACCCCAGATGTTAGAGAATTCATAGAGCTTATCATACTTCTCTCGTTTGTTGATCTCCTCATCGCTGAAGTAGGTAGTTTCTACCCTATCAAATTCATCATAAACATTTAGGAAATCAAGGTCTAGAGCAATCTTTAGCTCCTTTGTAGGTTTTGTTTTAACAAATAGATACCTCAATACATCTGGCTCCATGACTGAAAGGATATCTGAAGGGAGGACAACATTGCCCTTAGAAGATGACATCTTTCCGCTTGCGCCCTTTAAAGACACGAATTCATAAGTTGCACCTATTATTGGTGGCTTTTCAAAAATCTCCTGTATTATCTTCTGCCCTGTGTCAGCACTGCCTCCTTGCGTACCGTGGTCCTTGCCATAAGGCTCATAGTCAACGCCCAACTCGGCCCACCTTGATGGCCAGTCTACCCTCCACTTAAGCTTGATGTAGTTTGCCTTTCTGATGTCGGCTATTTCTTCAAATCCACACTTACACGAGTAGCTTAGAGCGTACATCCCATCAAAAGATGAAATTTTTGTTAAGTCCTTCCCGCATTTTGGGCAGTATATCGAAACTGGATACCAATCACTTGCGAGCTTTTCCCCGCCACGCTGGCTGTTCAATAGCTCGATTAATTTCTCCCTCTTATCAAGTGATATTTTGATATTGTCTTTGTAAACGCCCTTTTGGTACTGACTTGACGCCCTCACGAAATCAGGCTTCATGCCTGCCTCAGAAAGTGAGACTTCAAAAGGTTCCATGAAGTGGTCGGCAAATGACTTGTGGCATCCGTCAGGGTCTGGAACCTTATAGTCCGGAAGCCCGATAAATTCAGAATAGTTGGCCGGAACATTTGAAGGAACCTTTCTAAACCTGTCATAATCGTCCCACATGTGTATATGCCGGGAATTGTATCCCATATCCTTTAGTGCAAGCGCTACAAGGCTTGTTGTGATGGCCTCCCTAAAGTGGCCTATGTGACAGTGGCCTGAGGGTGTAACCCCAGATTCACATACATATTCTTTTTTCTCTCCCCTTTCTGCAATTATTCTCTCAGCAAAAGTCGATGCCCAGTGCATGATTAACCTCTCCGTCTGACGTTTGAGTCTTTATCGCATATCTCTTTTAAAACTTGCTCAAAAGACTCGTCGTGCATTAAAACTCTATTGAGATAAACGCCTGTCCTGCCTATCTTATCCCTCCTATTGAGGACTTGGGAGCGCTCCCTCACTATATCAATTGAAATGTTTAGTAGCTTTGATACTTGAGCTTCCCTGCCAGTTATCTCTTCCTCTATATGCCCCTCTTCGTTTGGCCTGATTAGTATGAGTCTTTTATCAACGCCTGGCACCCTCTTATCAGCTCTTAAGTCGTCAAATTCAATTGCCCCTCCGAAATAGTAAAACTCAATCTCTCTTAACTTTGACTCTGTTATAGGGAATGTTACTGTTTCTCCGGTAAAGAGGGTGATTGATCCTTTCACAAGATGCCATGGCGTTGCCTGTACGATGCTCCTCTCCTTAATCCCTATATCGTCAAGAGCCATCTCCAGTAGGTAGGTCTCAGGGATATGCTCGATAAAAAAGTCAATATCTGATGCCTTGTGGACATCCCCTCTTGCAACTGAGCCATAGAGAATAGGTTGGAAATCTAAGATCTTCTCCATAACTGTAAGTGCCTTTGATCTAATAGATGAAAGCAATTGCCACTTTTCATCGCCATAGACCACCTTTCTCCTGTGAAATGCGACTGTTTTCTCCTTCATTATAAAAAATTACAGTTAGAAATATAAATCATTATCTTAGCAATTGGGTATGAACCCGCTTTATGTAGTGCTTTTAGGTATAATTATGTTCTGGGTTATCCTTTCCGAGGTCAATAAAAGGTATAGCCTTTCAAAGTATGGCATCGATTTCCAAGGGATAATCCTATTGTGGAGAACTAAAAAGTTCAATGATTTTATTGATAATGTATCAAAGAAAGGGAAGAAGATCTGGGGCGTCTACAGCATGATTGGCATAGGTGCGGCAGTTGTCGGGATGGCCGCAGTGTTCTACCTTCTATTTTCTAATGCTGTTAAAGTCCTTCTTTCACCTGCACCCTCACCAGGGGTAGGATTTGTGATCCCTGGTGTCACTGTACCCTTCTGGTACAGCTTGATAGGGCTTATAGTAGTTCTAATGGTCCACGAGGGATCACACGGGATAGTAGCTAGGGCAAATAACATCAGCCTAAAGTCAGTTGGATTGGCACTATTTGTTGTGCTACCTGGTGCATTTGTAGAGCCTAATGAAGAAGAGCTAAAGAAAACATCAAGGCTCACAAGGATGAAGGTCTATGCTGCAGGTTCAATGGCAAACTTTGTCACAGCACTCATTGCATTTGTGCTCATCATGGCAGTTATCAATCCGCTTTTGACGCCTTCGGGCATAGAGGTAGTTTCAATTGAGGGCACATCCGGAGCATTTGGATTTTTATCACAGGGGGACTTAATAACAGAGATTAACGGCGTAAAGATTGAAACTTTACAGAATTTTTATGACATTATGCAGGATTCAAAGCCAGGAGATACGCTAAATATTGTAACTGATAAAGGCACATTTGATGTATTGCTAAAAGAACACCCGACTGATGCAGGAAGGGGGTACATTGGGATTGTGACCTCTCAATACTACAAATCCCCAGTTAACATGAAGATTTTGACACCGATAAGCGGTATATTGTTCTGGGTTTTTCTTCTGAACTTTAACATAGGATTGATTAATCTATTCCCGCTACCATTTTTATTTGATGGAGGGAAAATATTCAAAGAGATAGTCGATATAAAGTTCAGCGAGGCAAACTCGAATGCGATTCAGAAAGTATTTGCCGTGATAGGCATACTACTCTTTGCAATAAATATTTTGCCTTCGTTTTTATGATGTTATGATAAAGGTAGTTTTCTTACGGGACAAGAAGAGTGTCGAAGTGGAGGCTAGAAATGTCTCCGAGGTATTCTCAAAGCTATCCATATTGGGTGAGCAGTACGTCGTGATAAAAAACGGCAGGATAGTCTGCGAGGATGAGCCTTTGTCCTCTGACGATATTATTGAACTATTCACAGTTGCTTCGGGTGGTTAATTGAAGTGCTCAAGGTGTAAAAAAGATGCAATCTATTTTCAGAGGCAGTCTGGCCAGCACTACTGCGGGGAGCATTTCAACAGCTACTTTATTAAGAAGTTCATGCGAGGCATAAGAGAAGACCAGCTGATAAAAAAAGGTGAAAAGGTTGCAGTTGCTGTAAGTGGCGGAAAGGATAGCTTGACCCTGGCATACCTTCTAAAGAAGCTACAGGCAAGATACCCTTTTGAGATGGAAGCTATAATCGTTGATGAGGGGATTTCTGGATATAGGCGCCATACGCTTGATGCTGCAAAATCGCAGTTAGAAAAACTAGAGATAGACTATCACATTGAATCATTTGAAGATAATTTTGGGAAGACTCTTGACTCTTTTGTTGAAAATAACAAGGAAAACGCATGCTCCACGTGTGGCGTCTTAAGAAGATATATCTTGAACAAAAAAGCAAGGGAGCTATCTTGCACGAAGCTTGCGACAGGGCACAATCTTGATGACGAAGACCAATCCGTTATAATGAATCTCATGCGGGGCGATGTAATCAGATTTTCAAGGGGTCAGAATTATTACAAAAAGATTAGTGACAAGTTTGTAGAAAGGATAAAACCCCTGCGTTATTTTTTGGAAAAGGAGATAGTCATCTTTGCACTCAATAATAAGCTCTCTTTTGACTCATCAGAGTGTCCTTACGCAGTATATGCTATGAGGGGTGAGGTGGGGAAGTTTCTTGACAGGATGGAAGAGGTAAGACCCACAACAAAATACTCTCTTTTGTCTGGTTATGATAAGATACTCCCGGCATTAAATCAGTGCTTTATCCCCGAATCAATTGGAGTTTGTGAGATATGTGGTGAGCCAACAATGGATGGCACCTGCATGAGATGCAAGATTTTGGAGAAATAAACCGAGGATTTTCCATGAGGAATGTTCTATTAAAGTTTTTTTATATTTTGTTTTAATTCTGGCAAATCTCTTACAATTATAGTCCATATTAGATCTATATCTACGCCAAAGTATTCATGAATTAATTTATCTCTTAGCCCAGATATCTTTTTCCAAGGGATATGATTATAATTATTTTTAAATTCTTGGGGTAAGTTTTTTATTGCTTCACCTATTATTTCAAGTCTTCTAATAGTCATGTCTTGAAGAGAAAGCGAATCTTCAAACTCTTCTTTTGTTTTATCTTTAGTGTAATCTTCAATTAAATTTATGCTATCAAGAATATGGATTAGGAAAATCCTAAGATTCTTCTTCATAGAATACTTCCTGCTCATTTAAAATGTAGTCTTTTAATAGGGGGTGAATTGAATTATAAGTAATAACATCGACTTTTTTATTGAAAAATTCTTCTAGTTCCTGTTCTAGGCCGATTAAATCAAGTAATGATTTATTTTTGACATCTACAAATTCAACTAGGAGATCTATGTCACTTTCTTTTGTTTCCTCCCCTCGGACATAAGATCCAAAAATGGCTGCTTTTTTTATTCCGTGTTTTTTCAAAATTGGAATTGATTTGGTCTTAATATCTGAAAGCTTGATTTTTCTCATATATTATTATTAAAGAGGCAATGTATTTAAGACTTACTTTTACAATTTAATGTTATTCCTTAGACAAGTCATACATAGAAAAACCTTTTATAATAATATGAAAATCTAAATCTTGTGCCCTGGTGGCTTAGTGGTATAGTGCCTGCTTGGTAAGCAGGAGGTCGCGGGTTCAATCCCCGCCCAGGGCTTCATAACTTAGTTGTAAAGCATTAGGCTATTTTTAATTAAAAAATATTATAAAAAAGAATAGAAAAGAGAAAAAAAAATTTATTGCAAATTATTCCTTTTTTGATCCCAACATCGATGTTTAAAATAAAACACAAATGTATAATTTATTGTGTATAATAACGTTATGCTCAAATTAGATGCAGATCTTATTTAAGGCTATAATATATTAAATCAGTATTAAACATGCTCATATGCCATTATGAATTCGTCCCTAGAAACCCCAACTTGCCGGCATATGACTCTCAAAGTGGAGCTTTTAATCTTCTCACGGTTTGGCATAGTCAGCGGAGTCTTAGTGCCGTCTTCATTTTCCCTAACCATGGAGATGTGATTTCCTTCTCTCGCAACTACAAATCCAAGTAATTCAAAAGTTTTGATTACTTTCCTTGTTGGAGCATCTGCAGGGAATTTAGTCAACTAAACTACCACTTCAGCAATAAAAGTTTCTATAATATCTTCCTCAATAAACGCATCCTTTCCAAACGCTTCTATATGGAACTGAATCGCAGATTTAACATCTGCTAGGGCCTCTTCGTAAGTATTCCCTTCACCGACTACAGCACCCTTTAGGCCAATAGGATAAGCTACATACCCGTCAATATGCCTTTCAACAATTATTTTTATCTGTTCCATTTGTCTCAATCCTAATCATCGACTCTACTAATTAAATTAATAGTCTAAAGTTAAAATGTCTTTCTGTTTTAATAATAAATTCAAGATGTGTGTTCAATTTGGCCCTAATTTTAAGGCCAGATCCCATTAAACGAATTGGCCCTGTCTTTTAATAGAAGTTGGGAATGTTTGATATTTCCTAACCAAGAGTTGAAATATAAAAAATAGTTAAAAGAAAAAAAATTTATTCTTTGAATTTGCCAAGTCCAAGTAGCTTCATAAATGAATACATTGGGAGTGATTTCTTTGAGGTAACTGTACCTGTTGTAAACAAAATAGCAAGGTTATCCTTAATTGGTCCTGGTGGAGCATATGGATTATTTACTTCATTGTATTCGCCGAAGAAATACTTTAATCCAATTGTTCCATCAATGTTCTCTATTCCGATTGTAGCCGAACGGCCATCTGCATAGTAATAGTTATCGTTCACCATTTCCTTGTACTGGAACTTTATGTCATTTGAGTCTTTGTAAAGGATAACTTGAAATGTCAATTTTGATTCTGGGTTTCCCAATTCATTATCATGTTGAAACTCTACCCATTGGACAATAAACTTGTCAGGAAATGATTGGTAATATATTATAGCTTCTTCCTTCTCTCTAAGAGAGATATCATCCCAGAAAGGACAAATGATGTTGTTTAGATCATCATCTACAGGTATATCTTGATTATCATAGTCCTCATCACCACCCTCGCTACCAAACTGTAGGAAACCGCTAGAAGATATCCAGACTTCTTCATAAGTATTGCCATAGAATTTAAAATCAAATCCAATTGGTACCTTTGCCCTATCATATGATTCAATCTCTGAATCTGTTCCAGTTTCTGATATGTCAATCCACTGGTATGGAACTGTATCATCATAGGTATAACCAAATTCGTCAGGACCGCCAGTTGCACCAAAGATAGAAGCTATTCCAAAAGTACTTCCAATAAATAAAAAACTTATAAATATAGCAAATATTTTTTTTCATAATATTAACTCCACATAAAAAAAGTTTTTAATGTTATTTAAGTGTTTCGCCTAACTCGACTAAGGCGTTTGGCCCTAAAATATACTCTAAAACTCTGGGCATAACCAGGGCTTCATAATTTAGTTTTTTCTAAGTACTAGAGAATCTTCACAATATGTGGCAAAATCTTGAATAAGTTAATTTTAAATAATAAATTATCTAAGTTTTATTAGCTGAATAAATGACATCTGTAAAAGAACATTACAGCATATCTGAAAAAGATTATCCTTCCCAACTTAATTCTTTGGAGCATAGCGCCCCTGAAAATATTTATGTCAGAGGGAATCATA
>JAHKLW010000089.1 GCA_020854815.1 Methanofastidiosum sp.
GATGATAATCTAGAGTACTTCGCACACCTTGTTGACTATATAAGAAATCCTCTTGCAATAATGAGCGGATTTACCCAAGTTGAAGTTGAAAATGAAAAAACTAGAGATAGATTTTTGAGGCAGATAGACAGGATTGAAGAACTGATAAAGCAGCTTGATCAAGGTTGGATGGATACTGAAGCCACAAGGAAATTTTTAAGGAGATATCTATAATAATATTATTTATACAAATAATACATAGTTAATCTTAGATTATCTCTTTTGAGATTTACCCCTTTACTTCTCCTGGAATTGCCAAATATTGGCTCCAAAGACCTTGATAACTGAATTAATAAATGAATTGGAATTTTTTCATTAAAACGAATTGGCCCTATCTTTTAATAGAAGTTGGGAGTCTTAAAGGATCCTTTAATGGTACAAGTGATTATTATATGTCACCTTTTCTCTGTAATTCAAACATCTTTTGCCTCATTTCGGGATTTGAATTTACAATTTCCATCATTTCCATGAACAAGTTTACTTCCTTAAGCATGCTTGGATTTTCTGCTGCTAGTTCAAAGAATTCTTTTCTCAATTCCTTACTATGTTTTTCCAACTCAAATATTTTTTCTTCTTTTAGAGGCATTCCACAACGGTAACAATACTCTGAAGTTGGCCCACAGTTTTCTTTACACCTTGGACATTGAACTGGTTTAATCTTCTCTTCTTCCTGTGAATCCTCAGTTTTAAGGCCATATACCTTGCTATAGATGGCCTTATCGATATCCCTCCCAGAGAGATGGACGTAAACTTTTGGCATTCCAGAGCCAAGCTGCCAACCTAGGTAATGACACATCTCAGATTCTGTCAGTTTTGAGGCTAGATGTGTTGCCCTGGTATGTCTTAATATATGTGGGGTAACTTTTTTCTCAATACCAGATTTTTTTACGGCCCTCTTGATAAGATTTTGATATGATTCGTAAAACATGGGTTTGCCAAAGTTTTTGTTTCCTGTCCCTACAAATAATGATTCGTTTGGGCGAGGATTTGGATGCAACTGAATCCAGTTTTTTATGTAAGGTTCTGCCATTACGAATGGTACAAGTCTCTCCCCTGTTTTACCTCTTACTTTTGCTTTGCCTCCGTAGTTGTTAAAAGTCAAGTCTTTGAAGGTAATTGAAGCAAGTTCTCCAACTCTAAGGCCACCGTCATAAAGAAGAGCGATAGCAGCTTTATCTCTAGGGTGAATTGCAGATTCAATTAACAGAAGCACTTCATCTTTTGTTAGTACATCAGGCTTTTTTGGATGTTTTCGTTCACCTTTCAGAGACTGCAAGCCCTCCCACTCATCGCCTTTTAACCATTTGAAAAATTTTCTTAATGTTCTTCTGTATTCATTTTTAGAGGATTCAGATATGTCTTCTATTTCTACCTTCTCAAGGACTTCAATAATATCTTTTGAGTTCCATTCAGCGAAATCTTTGTCTTTGTATCTGGTACAAATCATTCTAAGGTCGACCATGTAACGAAGTGTCCTTAGTAGTCCAATTCGGCTTGCTATGAGAAAACTTTTAAATTCCTTAATGTAATTAATATTAATGTCAGATATAGAAGATTTTAATAAGCGCTCTTCTTCTTTGAGGATGATTCTTTTTTCCTTATATATTCCCATAAATAGAGGATAATAAACCACGATTTATACGTTTTCTAACTGCATTTGCATTAAAAAAAGTGGCCCGGCGACCGCACTTCTTTTTTAACAAATTAAGCCTTCATTTTCTTCAATTACACCCCTTCTTTTAAGAAAAGGGTAGATCTGTTCAATTCCGGTGATATATTTCTTTAGATATTTCTTAAGTTCATGATAATAAATTGTAATTACTTTTTTACCAGAAGATTGAAGCTCTTTAACATATCGTTTGAAAAGATAAGTCCCTTTTTTATCAAAATCAGTTAATACTATGATTTCTTTCTCTGGGATATTGTCAATGACATCAAAAATATTATGTTGAGAAACGGCAATAATCTTATTTTTTATTCCAAGATTTACCAATGATTGAATATCATTTTGACCTTCAACTAGGATTACTCCTTCTTCTTCCCTTAGTTTATTTAAGATAACGATGGTATTTTCAAGATCTTCTTTAAGAGACATAATATAACTAATATATAATTTGATTATAATCTTTATCGAAATATTAATCAAGATTTTCAATTAAATTAAAGAATAACTAATAGAGATTAATATACTTAAGATTTCTTTCATTAAATTATTAGAAAGACATATAAATAATCATAATTACTAAGTTTTATGAAATATGTATCAGTTTTTTTAATGATATTACTATTTAACATTCCTTTTTTTATGGCTCAAGAGCTTATCTTAGATGAATATCCAAATAATCCAGTTTTTGATCCTGCTACCAGAGCATATTATCCAACAGTGATATTTGACATAAACAAATTTAGCGGACATGGGGCCTCTGCATATTATAAGATGTGGTATAGTGACGGGAGTGGTGGAACATATTTAACGCAATCTGAAGATGGTATAAACTGGACAAATATTAATGTAAATTCAGGCCTTACAAATTCTCATCACTGCCATGTTGTATACTTCCCGATAGGATTTACTGGAACAAACTCTGGCCTTAATCCTTCTTCAAATGTTATGCACTATAGAGTATGGTACTGGGACACTAGCCAACTTTACAGTATTAATTCCATAAGATATGCCGAATCGTCAAATGGGGTTACCTGGTACAATGACCAGTCTATACAGCAAGTAGGAAACTCAGTTGTTTCGGGTAGCTGGCCAGATTGGAATAGGGGTTCATATGGCCCTATAGATGTATTTTACAATCCCTCTGGATCGAATATTATTGATGATACAAATATCTGGGGTAATAAGTTTGTAATGTACTATGATGGAACAACAGGCGGTGTTGAAGAAATTGGCCTTGCCTATTCTACTAATGGCATTCTATGGAAAGGTTATGGAAGAGTTCTAGAAAGAGGAGGAGGTAGTACGTGGGATAGTGACTACATCTCTTACGGCACAATTGTTAAAATAGACGATACGTGGCATATGTGGTATTCTGGATCAGGTTATAGTGGAGGGGCGAATGAAGGGATAGGCCATGCTACATCTCAAGATGGCCTCAACTGGCAAAGAGATCCAAATAATCCTATATTCTACAAAGATGACGGGACCCTATGGAGGAATAGCAGAACTTACACTCCATCCGTTATTTATGATCCAAATGGTTTTGAAACTGGAAGTTGTCCAAATTTGAAGATGTGGTTTACTGGAAGAACAGGAGATAATTACACAATTGGATATGCATATGGATGCGTTCCTCAAGCTTCTTCAAAAATACTTAGTCCAACTATGTTTTACAACGTGAAAGTTGTTGAGGTATTTAATCCTACATCAAATATACACTATATTGGTGGGGGAGGCTTCACTCAAGGCGCAGTATTAACTCAAAATGTTGATAACGTTATACAGATAGGAGTCCAGAATAGAGGTATTCTAAAGGCAAAAAATGTTTCAATTGTAGTTGAAGATAGTCCTTCATGTTTAGAAGTGGATATCAAACAATCAAAGGCAGACATATTTTCAAAGTCAACACATTACTTTGATATTACTATCAATCCAAAATGTGAGAAAGGGAATTATAAGATAATATTTCTAGTTCAAGGCACTAATATATCCCAAATAGAAGAATTTGAATTTTCTGTTGAATAAATTAATTTATAATTTACTTCTAAGAATAGGTTAGTAGGTATCTAGAAATTAAATAAAATAGAATTATTATTTTTTGAGCATGTTTGATAGTACGTTAGTGTATAAGGCCAGAATAGTTTCAAAGTCTTCTTCTTTAACATTTTCGGGGACTAGTGAGTTAGCAGCGACTATTTTTAGTACCAATGACTTTAACATTGCTTTACGAATATCTTCTATCTCAGCGGGGGTAAGATCATAGTTTACTTCTTTTGCTGCAATTCTGATTCCTTCCCTATCACTCTCTGCGATCTCTTCAGGTGATGGCTCTCCCTGAATAACTACATTATCGATGTCATCTTCTTCCATTGCCTCACCAATGAAACCTAATACCAAAAAGTTTATTAATCTTTCTATTTTGACCTTTGTGCTGCCCTCGTAGTTTAGCCGGATAAAATATTGGCCTGCGGAGCCGAAGCCCTGGGTTCGAATCCCGGCGAGGGCGCTTATAAATTAAAGTTCAACTTCTGTACCAATTCCATTCTTTTTAGATTCACTATATGCTAGTTCAGCGGTAATTATGTCTTCAAGAGAAAATCCAACAGATTTGAAAAGTGTAATATCAAGATTAGATCTAGAAATTCTCTTTAGGATTACATCAGATATCTCTCGAATATCTTCTTTATTGATTAATCCATTTTGTAAAGGAATTACAATATCTCCAGGTTCAGAAGTTGCACCTTCAAGAGTATCAACAAATATCTTCGACCTTAATACTAGGCCTTCAGGTATCTCTTGCATTGTTTTTTTATATGCCCCAATTGCATTGATATGAGTTCCTTCTTTGACAGAACGAGAGTTAAAAATGGGGGTCGTAGATGTTGTTGCTGTAATCACAATATCTGAACTAGATACCACTTCATTTCCATTTTTGCACAAAACTATATCATCAAGATTATTATAAATATTTAGTCTTTGGGTAAATGAGTTAAGAGAATATTCTAGTTTATCAAAAGCATATACTTTTTCTATTTCAAAATGAGATAAATGAGCTTCGCATGTCATTAGACCTATCTTACCAGTCCCAATAATTCCTAGAGTTTTAGGATCTTTTTTTGCTAGATACTTTGAGGCTAATAAAGAAGTTACTGCAGTTCTGATATATGTTAGATACGTTCCATTCATGACGCAAAGTGGGGCCCCATCTTTTAGTGAAACCAAAACATATATACCTCTGGTGTAGGGAAGTCTATTAGAAGGATTATTTTCGCATAATGATACAATTTTAACTCCTGACTTGTCTAAAAAAGAAGAAGGCATGAACAACACTGTTGTTTTATTTTCATCAGAATCAATTGCTGTTCTAAGGGGAAATTTTCCTTTTCTCATGTATGCGACAAATCCGGATTCTAGTGCTTTTAAGACATTTTTATAATTAAGAACAGATCTAAGATCATTTTCAGAAAGTATTAA
>JAHKLW010000090.1 GCA_020854815.1 Methanofastidiosum sp.
CGCCGGGGCGATAGATAAGGAAGAAAGGAATAGGAAAGCAATATCGTGGTTGGCGGGCGTGAAGGGATTCGAACCCTTGATCTACAGCTTAGGAGGCTGCCGCCTTGTCCTGGCTAGGCTACACGCCCACGACGGCTTTCAGGAGGGGGAAACTCGTATATCAAGGTTTCTAGCGGCGGGGGGGGATTCCATGTTTGAATTTTAGTGAAATAAATATTAATAACAATCTTGGTTCAGGTATTTGTATACCAACTAGAGCAGCTAGTTCAATTATTAATATTACAATTAGACTCGCCTTTGAATCCATCGGAGAACTTATAATATCAGTTATAAATAATAATAGTCCGATAGAGGATAAAAATATCATAAGACTATACATTGCCAATCCTAAATTGCTAGTTATATGCTGGTCAGAATTAGTGAGATATAATAATATTTGATATGCAACTATCAATGCCATTGGCCCAAAAAATAAAATCATTCCTAATAGCTTTATACTGCTGTCGCGATTCGAATTGTTAAGCTGATCAATCCACATGTTCAGTACTATCATAAAACCAATTAAAAAAAGGAATATTATCACTTTCGTCGTTGTGGTTCGGTCGATTAAACCGCTATATTGCGTTACCGAACCTTCTGTATCAGGTGAACCTTTGGTGTTATTGCCATCAGCATTATCAGTTATTTCCATGTTATCTAATCTATTTAGGATTATAGGCACAAATAACATCGCTGAAATAAAAATAAAAAGTTGATATACATGTATATAAAATAAATATATAATTTCTGCCCTATAGATATGTATTGGTAATACAATTAAAATGAGAACAGATAATGCAAAAAATATTTTCAAAATTTTGGTCGTTTTTTTCAGTTGAGTTATATTTTCACCTGTTAAGGAAACTATCCAAACCATGGTTATAGCCAAAATCAATAAATATAAGGGATTCAAAGGCAGAACAGAATAGGTATTATTATTATTATTATTATTATTATTATTATTATTATTATGATAAGTATATAAATCTAAATAAGGATAAAATATTACAGTTTCAAATTTATATTTACCTGAAACTAAAGAAATATTGTATTCATGTTTATTTGTAGACTCGTTATAGGCCATTGTATATATATTTTTAGAAATGATGTCATTTAATGTACAAGTCAAGTGCTTAATATCATTTTCTGATTTATTCGAAAAACAGGTCACCTTTATATTTGTTCCTTTTGATATAAAATACTTCGAGTTAGATTTATCATAGAAGTAAGGATAGGAAGAAAGCCTGAATTCATAATCCATATCTGAGTCGTTAATATCAATATAAAAAGTATCATTATAAGAAGAATATGCATTATCAATTCCATCAGAAACATTAACTCCAAATTTATGCTCACCTACTTCATCTAAAAGTATTTCTAGCAAGAAAATATTTTCTTTTTCATTATATACCATAGATTTAGAAGATGTTTTTCCATTAAACACGTGAATTAGATCACATAACAACGTTTTCGTTTCATTTTCCGTATCATTAACTAAACACGCAAAGTCGATTATTATAGGCCCAGCAGATTTATTTATATAATTAGTTTTTGAAGAATTTTTCACAAAAAATTCAATAATATTTGGTGCTCTATTTTTAACGAATACATATTGGATGGGCTTTATTCTCTTTGGATTTATTCCGGGGTTATCAAAGCTAATATTTTGCTTAGTCAAATACGAACATTTATAATAGCTATTTGGATTTATCTGAGATGAAATAGTCGTATTAAATCCAAATGAAATCTCTTCCTCGGCTCGCAATTCTTTGATATTAAAATATAAGGCACCATCTTTTGAAAGCGTAAATATACATTCGCGTTTGGGGATGACCCATAAGAATTTGCCCGAATCGGTATACGAAAGATCCTCATCTGGCAGATTAATTAACTCAGTAATTTTATCATCAATAGTAATATTTTCTGCGTGCCTTTTACCTTCTTTAATATTTTTTATATTATAAATCAACTGTACATTATCTCCTCTAGTTACCTCTGATCTGCCTATACTGACATCCAATTCTAATTCGGCTGTTGGACTACTACTACCACCCTCCCACGGCCAATCTGAATGCCCTATATTAACTGTTAACATAAATATGAATATAAATTCTATACAATTTTTTATACTCATTTTACCTCACCTACGGAGACACATACTTCGCGCTTTATTGTCGGGATAATCTATAGCAATATTATCGAATGAGTTATTAGGTGCACAAACGTCATTTTTAATGGAACTAGGAGAATATTTAATAATTCCACATTTCAGATTTATAAAATTGTTATCATTGATTATGATATCTCTACTCGACATTATGCCGACCCCATCTGTGTAACTACCGCGAGAGCCATATCCTTCTATACGATTAAGTACGATAGTAGAGTTATTGCATCCGATCAACGCGATACCACCCCCATTATTGTTTGTTTTTGCACATATAGCGTTTGGGGGGATCAAAATTTGGTTGCCTCTTAAGCTACAGCCCTCTTGGCAATTTTCTATGAGTATTCCTCGAGAATAACCATAAATATAGTTATTATTTATAGTTATATTATTACAATATAATTCTTTGCATTTTACATGAATGCCAATTATTCCACCCGCGCCACTTTGCATAGATATATTAAATCCAACAACATTAACATCAGAAGAGTTTATATATATATATGGATCCTTACACCTTTCCGAAATGTTCGCCCTGCTTAATACAGGCTTATTATTTATATCTTCTCCGATCAATGTTAGGGGCATATCTATAGAAATGATCTCACTATAATGTCCATATCTAACGATTATTGTGTCACCATCAATTGCGTTTTTTATAGCCTGTCCTATAGTAGGATAAATGTTTATTGATTCGTTTGAATTTAATTGATCCACATATATCGGCGTTATTCGTATATCCTCTCCCTTTGGTGTCTCCTCTCCCTTTGGTGTCTCCTCTCCCTTTGGTGTCTCCTCTCCCTTTGGTGTCTCCTCTCCCTTTGGTGTCTCCTCTCCCTTTGGTGTCTCCTCTCCCTTTGGTGTCTCC
>JAHKLW010000091.1 GCA_020854815.1 Methanofastidiosum sp.
CAGGAGGAAGGTACAAAGTATTTAAATGAAAAGAGGTTGATTTCTCTTTAATGGGATTTCAATACATTTTATCATCCCATACGGAAAAAAAACGAGACTTGGGGGAGAGAGATGATGAGTCCGGGCAGCTTTCCCTCGATTTCCTGGTCGGATTCAGTATCTTCATGCTCACATTAATCATTGCATCGACGATGCTTTCAGGGGTTCTTGTCGGATTACAGAGCAAGAAGATAGACTATGACGCAGTAGCATACAGAACCGGAGTCATTCTGGTTGAAGATCCAGGTGAGCCGAATGCAGATCCTTATAAAGTCTTTATTAATAGTAATCAATCGGAGTTAAACCAATGGGAGTTTATTGGCCTCGTTCATAAAGATCAGGTCCTCCGATTTGGTCTATCAGAATACAAGAGCTCCCCAAAAATAATTTCCCCTCAAAAGATTGAGACTTTTTTTGACAGCACAATCTATCCTGACCTTTCGGATTACCGAGAACGCATTATTTTCGGTGATTACCCATATAATTTTAACATTACATTTAAAACAACCCCAGACGGGCCTATTAAGCATATTGGAGATCCGTATCCTGAAAATGCTCCGTACGGTTATATTAGGCGAGTTGTACAAGTTAAGAATCCAAGCACTTCTAACGTGGACATGTCATATTATGAACTTGACACTGGAAGCGGCCAGTTTGATGTTTATATCAACTTTAGTCAACTCAAAAATTATACCAGAGGATCACAATATTGGGTTGATAAATTGGATAAATTAAGCTTGAATTTGACCAATATTCCTGCAATAAAAGCTGATGGTTCCCCCAATGTTTATTTAAAATCTATGAGAATGCAATACTTTTACCCAGTATATGGCTGGCAAAATTTCAACAAAACTGTCTATTTCAACAATAGCGGATATCTCAATTCCAGTGGAGACAATCTGAACCAAATAGTTCCGTCTTATCTATCAATGGAATTTCCTCCAGAGTTTTTCAACATACCCATTCCCATCAGTGAGCCTTCCTGGAGAATTCGTTTTCAATTTGATGAAACAACTGCAAATGTAACTGGAATTGCACCCTACCAAGGGTTGGAAACACTACCTTTGGCGATAGATTATAATCCGCCAACTTTAGTCCCGGCAGTCATGGAGGTAAGGGTATGGTGAATAACGAAGGTCAGTTATATACAATAGAGGGTATAGCTGCAGCAGTACTCATCCTCACATCAGCATATCTCATGCTATCTGCAACGACAATATTCACACCTGGTGAAACTCACATCTATGATATGCAACTGGAACAGCTGGGAAATGATGTTCTTGCTGTCATGGATACGGCCGAGACATGGTCATCAGAACCGTATCCCAAGAGCCAACTTCAAAATTATATAGAAGATTACAATACGAATGGCATTGAAAATTTTGGTGACAGATTTTTAGAATTAGTAAATGCAAAAGTAATAGAACACAATGACAACTTGAACTACAATGCCACAATATATGCAAGAAAAACTTCAACCAATGAATTGTATCCCCCGATAAGATTTGGCGGATCTGATTATCATCGAGAGAATGCAGTTGTCGTAACAAGGTGGGTAAATATTGATAATAGAATAGGAATAGGAAGTTTACCAGCTGACACCAGAAATCAAACTGTGCTCCTGGAGGTAATATTATGGCGCACTTGAACGATGAGGGACAATGGATTATCACTATTGCATTTATAATTAGTGTGGGTATATTCTTCCTCGGGATTCTCATAAACCAGTCAGTTCTTGTAGGACAGACTACTGCAGAAGCAGTCAATGAGTTTCCGAAGACTGAGATTCAGGATCTCCGGCAAGAAGTGCGGACTATTTATACAAGATATAGTGGTATTCCCTCTTCTCAAGATGAAATATTAAATGACCTCAATATTATCGGTCAGGAAAGAAAGACAGAAGTGATTGATATTACTCCAGGTATAAAATGGAATATTCATTTCAACAATGGTGTGACAATTTATGACGAGGAGATCCTATATTGGGACTTTTAACATGAAAGAGAGAGATGATGCTGTATCAAACCTTATCGAATATATCTTCATTACAGGTATTCTCTTAATGTTTTTAATCATCATCATACCGGTCGTAAATACAATCTTCATCGAAAGACCGGTCTATGAACTGACATCTCATGCCTATACTGATATCGGAAACGGGGTTAGCACAAGGATTATCGACCTTTATGCCATCATTCCCATTTACAACAACGCTACTATTGTGACGGATTTTGATATACCAGATGATGTAGTCGGTCGGGATTACAGGGTGGATATCGTGGATGGTCCGCCAGGAAAAGAGTATGACAAAAGAATCTTAATTTCCGGAAACAATTTGGAATATTATATATCTCTTTCAGGAATTGGGGCCACAATATATGGAGGAAGTGGCGGAGGTACCACAGCAAGCGGAATCAATACAATTGAATATCATTATCCATTAAAGGAGCCGGAATAATCATGGTAAAGAATAAAGGAACTGTAAATAATGAATCTGCTGTCTCTGAAACGGTCGGCTACATTATTATTTTCGGGATCATGATGACAGGGATTGCTCTTGTAACCCTGTATGGTTATCCGCTCTTGCTGCAGGAGCAGGCAAATGCCAATATAAAAAATATGGAACGGAA
>JAHKLW010000092.1 GCA_020854815.1 Methanofastidiosum sp.
CAATATGCTATAATACCTAAAGAACTCACCATAAAAGATGATAAAAATACATTTACTTTAAGTGACCTGGGTGAAGGGGTAGGGACAATTGAAGACGCATACTGGTAGGAGCCAAATATTGCTAGAGGCCCACCAATAAAATTTTGTCTTATTTATAAATGACTTGTCAAAAATCGGCTGTGGAACATAATTTACATACATTCAGATCCAGAAGATCACGTGTGTTACTATAGGGACAAAAAAGGAAAAGAGGTCGATTTTCTTTTATTAACAGAGGATAAAATATATCCTTTCGAAGTTAAGTATCAGAGTACTATAAAAAAATCTGATTTATCAAACTTTAAATCCTTTGGTGGAGGTATCTTAGTCACAAAAGATAACTATGGTTTCAGTAGTAGCTATGGATGTCTTCCAGTTTCTTTACTCTTATTTTTGATTTGATTTATTTTAGTAATAGACAATCGATAAATACGCTAGAAAGAGATATAATTCATGAATTCAAAAGAAAATGAGATTATTATTTCACTTTTAAAAAAACACGGTGCTATAAAAATTGGAATATTTGGTTCATATGCAAGAGGGGAGGAAAGGCCAGATAGTGATATAGACATTCTGGTAGAGTTTAGTGAGACAAAAGGTCTATTGGAATTTATAGGAATAGGTTTTGAGCTAGAAGATATTTTGGGGAAAAAGATAGATTTATTTACAGAGGAAAACTTGAGGCCCATCATTAAAGCTAATGTAATGGAAGACTTAGTCGTGATTTATGAAGAAAGAAAGTGAGGATATTTTACAGGAGGATATTCTTGAAATTTCTGTAATGAGTAAATCCTCTCTAAAAAAGATTGGGTAACTGTAGAGGGGGATAACGCTTGGGCAGATTTGTAAAAGCCAAATTTTATATATTACTTTTATAATTATTATTCAGATGAAATCTGATATTATTTCAATTCCCGAAGATATTAAACTAGAAATGGAGAAATTTTCTGATATAAATTGGTCTGAAATAGTTAAAAATGCGATAATAGAAAAAATCTCCTTTTTAGAAGAGATGGAAAAAAGTTTGGATAGAAGCACCCTTACTATAGAAGATACAATTATTCTTGGCAAAAAAGTAAATAAATCCTTGAGAAAACACTATATTGCTTAAACTTCTAAGCACTTAAATAGAAAATTCAATACTAAATAATATAAATAATTAAGATGTATTATCATTAGGAAGATTTGATGAGAAATAGAACCGAAATAATAAAAATATTAAATTCTTTGAAGACTGAGATTAAGAATAATTATAAAGCTGAGATTATTGGTATCTTTGGTTCATATGCAAGAGGAGAACAAAATAAATACAGTGATGTAGACATTCTAGTTAGATTTTACGAAGGAGCAACACTATTTGACCTTGTAGGGCTTTCTGATTTACTGGAAGATAAATTAAAAATAAAGGTAGATGTTGTTTCTGAAAGGGCTTTAAGACCGGAATTAAAAGACCAGATCTTAAAAGAGGTCGTGATTGTATAAAAAGAGATGAAACTCTTCTTATTAAGGATATAATTCAGGCAATAAATTCTATTGAGAGATTTGTTAATGGTATGACATATAATGAACTAATCTCTGATGATAAAACTGTGAGTGCAGTAATTAGAAAATTTGAGATTATAGGAGAAGCATCGAAGAACATATCCCAAGATATAAAAGACAGACATCCAGAAATCCCTTGGAAAAACATGGCAGGCATGAGAAACACTTTGATACACGCTTATTTTGGTGTAGATTATAAGTTAGTTTGGGATTCTATAAAAATTCAAATACCTAAAGTCAAATTACTTTTAGAAAGAGTATTAGAGGAACTTTAATCTTCTAAGCAAAGCTCTATAGCTTCTTTGATGTTTTCCATTGCTTCTTCTATAGTTTCTCCATAGGAGTGGCAACCTTTGAGTTGTGGGCAACTTACTATATATACGCCGTCTTCATCCATCTCAATAATAATTGGAAGATGTAGTTTTTCCAGAGAATCACCTATTTCCTATCTGTTACTTTGGATATAAACTTTTCTAATACATATTTATCACTATTTTAGCCAGTGTTAACAGCAAAAACTCCAAAGATTTCTTAAGAAGTATTTACATTGATAAGCAATAAATGCGAAAGCTTTAAATACTATTAGTGATAAATGATAATGATACTAGATAACAGCTTATACATATATATGACGAAAACTGATAATTGTTAATCATAGGGGTTAATTGATGAAAAGTATAACGATTAAGGGCATCCCAGACGATCTCTACTTCAAGCTCATTGAGTGGAAGGGCAAGATGAAGGCTGAGAACTGGGAGGATTTTCTGGAAAAGATGGTAAAGATGCTGGAGGAGAGCTGATTATGATGGTTTCATTTTCTGAAATTGAGGAAAAATTGTTTCATGATAATATTTATATATCGTTTCACGTTAGGGAGGTATTGGCTTGAGATATTATAATGAGGATAATGGACTAAAATATAATGAAATTAATAGAGATAATTACATGATTAACATAAATCATGATAGAAGTGTTATGATAAAAAAACTGATCGTTTCAAGAAAGGAGGTAGATTTGTTTGAATAAGAAGATTTTAAGTTTTATATTTGGATCATTGTTAGTTTTTAGTTTATTTGGTGCAATTGAGTTTCAGGAGGTTAGTGCTGCTAGTATTAGTGTCAATATCACGACAAGTGCCAATAATTATACACAACCCTATCTTAATGGCAATGTTATGCCTGTTAGGGTAAGGTTTAATTTCAATATCACTGGAACGCCTTCTCCCTCTTGGACAGGAGTAGAAATAATAGCTCCCGCAGGATTTGTTCTTGCAGATAAAGGTGTTCAGCCGACATCAACAGGATTTACTATTGATTATGCAAGTAGTGATGCGGATGGAGTTCTTGCTGCAAAAAAAATGGTGTATACCTGTAACATTACTTCTACAGGAACACGTACTATTAACCTAGATTTAGTTCAAGTTACTGCTGGCGAAGGACCTCATACATGGACTATAAATAATACTGGCAGTAATTTATCGCCACTACTTCTGTCTCCTTCAGTAGTAGTGGATAATACCAAACCTACTTTCACTGTGAGTTATTCTAAAACACCCAATGTTGCAGGCGTAGCCCCTGCTCCCGGTACATTTGGACTTGGAAATATCACAATTACAATTGTAGCCAATGATCCTATAATTGCCACTCCAACAATTTCTGTTAAACAGCAAAACAAAACTCTCCAAAATCTTACTTATACCACTTCAACTACAAATCCTCCAGCAGCAGGAAATTTCCGATCACAGTCTGGGGGTTTTCCAACTACCACACTTATAGGAACATATAGCATCACAAGTACAAACGGTGCAAGTGACGGATTGGCTACGGTGACTATAAATGCTACTGACAGGGCAGGTAATATAGGAAATACTATAATCGCTGGAACTACAGGGTTAGATGGACCAACTTTTGTTGTAGATTCGCAATGTGATAAGCCGACATTAACCCTTCCAGCTAATGGTGCTATAGAAGCAAGTGACGTTACCTTCACATGGAATGATATAACTGATGCCGCTGCTCCAGTAGAGTATACTTTACAATATTCTACATCATCCACATTCGCGTCAAATGTTTATACAAGATATACAACTTCACCTACAACTTCCTATCTTGCATCGGGGTTAACTACAGGCGTATGGTACTGGAGAGTGTGGGCAACAGACTCTTTGGGCAATCTTAGCGGTACACCTGCTTCGCACACAACAAGGAGCTTTACAGTTTCGACTCCTTCATCAGTGCCCACTTTTAGAGTTCGTTACATTAAGACTCCAAAAATTGACTATGATGATACTCCTGATGTCCTCGGAGCAGGAACAATGCAGATTAGTATCCGCTCATCAGAAATTTTGAGTGCTAGGCCAACTGTTCAGGTAAAACTACACAATCAGACTACATGGACCAATCTGACAGTAACAGGAAATGCGCCAGGTTCCCTTTTCACTGCAACATATAATATTCCAACTGGAAGTACAAACAATGGATTGGCACAAATAACAATATCGGGAACAAGTACTTCTGGAAATATAGGAACAGCTATAGATCTTCCTGAGTGGGATGCATCAAGAGTTGCTCCAGATTATTTACCAACAGAGTTAGATTCTGACGGAGCATTCTTCTACGTAAGTACTACAACAGATTCACCGGCATTGAATTTCCCAAATAACGGATATTCAGTTCCAGGCCATCAAAATGTTGTAGATTTCAAATTTAATAAAATAACAGATTTGACTTCTGAAAGGCCTGCAGATCCAGGTCAAAATAACTGTATCACATACAACATCCAATACTCCACAAACCCTGATTTCACATCAAATGTTATAACACAAAGTGTTGATATAGATGAAACTGCGTTACCTTCACCTGTATTTTGTGCTACAGGAGATGCTCTTCCATACAACAACTGGACTATAACTGGAACAATAAGAGAACACAAATCACAATCCCTTGCAAACGGAACATGGTTTTGGAGAGTATGGGCTACAGACAAACTCGGAAATCAAAGTCCATATTCTGAAACAAGACAGTTCTCAGTTTCAACTGTAAGACCAGGGCTTACATCCCCAACAGATTTATCACTCCTAAATTATAATGATCCAATTTTAACATGGGGTGCAGTTCCAACTGCAATATCATATAATATTAGGCTTTCAAGAGGGGACAATATCTTCCTAAACTATACTCTGTATCCTGACAAGATTGCAGTAAACGGATTCACTGGAGGCACCTCATACGATGTTTCAGTTTCAACCCCACCAACACCTCCTATAGGAATACTTGAAGATGGGGTCTGGTACTGGGCTGTTTCATCAAACTTGGATTCTCAAGCATATTCTGGAACATGGAGATTTACAGTTGATACAACTGGACCACCAGCACCAAGTTTACTTACATTAAATGACGGTCAAGTTAGTCAGAACAAGAGGCCGACATTTACTTGGTCGGCAATTTCAGATACAAATGATCTCTCTAATCCAGTAAGGTATTATATTCAAATATCTGGAGACCCAACTTTTCCAGGGGACCTAGGACCAACAGACGGGACTACTGCTTGGCCAAGTCCATCTACATTTGATCCAAACTGGTTAGCTGCTACATATCAAAGAGGTCCCTTGACATCACCTACCTTTACTCCAACTTCGGATTTTCCTGAAACCCTGCTGACACAACCAAGTAATACATACTACTGGAGAGTATATGCAGTTGACTCTGCAGGAAACGTTGGAACTAATTCACTTACCAGAAATTTCCGTGTCAGTACTTCCCCCCCATTGTTATGGGGCGATTCTCCTGCAGGAGATAATGGCACATGTGAAACTTGGCCAACTGGCTGTTTCCCAATAGTTACTGCAAATAGAGACCAAATTGCACTTGGACTTAGATCGCCTTCAAATGGATTCACTACAAACACAAGAAATCCATCTCTAGAATGGAGGCACTCCAGATGTGATTGTGTAGTCCGAGAAATATCAAGTTACATAATCCAGTATTCAACAGACATCACATTCCCACCTGACAAGACAACAGATATTGCCGGAGTATTCCAAGTATTAGGTATTAATCCAGATAACAATTTACTACTTAATATGGGGTACACCATCCAGACACCACTCTTTAACGGAACATACTTCTGGAGAGTTTGTGCGGTAGACACAGCAGGAAACAGGACACAGTTCACAGCTCCATGGAGTTTCACAGTAAACGTGCCTGATAATGAGCAACCAGCAACACCACAATGTTCTGCAACTATACCATGTGCAGCAGGCTTTACATGTCAAGCTGGAGTTTGTGTACCAGTTACACTATCTCCTGGGAACCTTACAATAACAGTCCAAAATGCAGGCGGAACCGCAATATCAGGTGCAACAGTCACAGTTGACGGTACAGCACAGACAACTGATGCAGCAGGACAGGTAACTTTTACTGCACTCTCAGGAGGAAGCCACACAATAAATAATGTCACAGCCTCTGGATATACTGATTATGGAACAAGCACAGTTTCAATCAACGGAAACACATCGCAGACGATAACTCTAACAGTACCCGGTACAGAAGGGTATGTCTGGGGATCAGTATACTTTGATGCGGTAGGAACAGCTGCACCAAACGTCTTGATAGACATATACAACCAGTCTACAGATGTAAAGGTAGATAGCAGGCTTACAAACAGCGAAGGAAAGTTCCAGTCATCACCTCTGCCATCAACAGGCACATACTACATAAAGATCCCAGCATATGAGAAGGAACTAAGAGATTTACAGCCAACATCACTCACAACTGGAGAAAAGATTGTAATCCTTGAAACAAAGGGAACAGTCACTGGAATTGTCCAGGATGATTCAGGACAAATCGTATCTTCAGCAACTGTGGTATTGAAGAAATATCCTGGCGAGGAGTTTGTCGATACAAAGACAACAAATACTATAGGCCAGTTCTCATTTGATGCGCTTCCTGGAACATATGTTGTAACAATCTCAAAGGCAGGATACGATGCATACACATCCTCTTCCTTTAGCGTCCAGTCAAAGCAGACAGTGAACCTGCAATCAGTCCTTGGAAATATTGTGCTAAATGCGATAAGAGGTACGCTATCAGTATCTGTCAAAGATGATAAGGGCGCAACAATAAACACAGCCACTGTCACAATCAGGTCAAGCACAGGTGCAGTAGTTAGATCAATTACCACAACAAATGGCGTTGGAACAACACAGCTAGCACCAGGCCCATACAGGGTATCTGCAGTAGCATCTGGATTTGCAGAAAGCCTTCAGCAGTCAACAAACATTACTTCAAATCAGACCTCTTCAGTGTCAATTACACTGGCACCAGCAACAGGCTCGATTAGAGTTGCTGCAAAGGATGCAGGCGGTGCACCACTGGCTGGGGCAAGCGTCTATGTCGATGGGGTGCTATCAGGAATAACTGACTCAGAAGGGGAGCTGCTTGTTACAGGCCTTAAGCTTGGAACACACACAGTCAGAATCACAAAAGGCGGATACTCTACTGTAGAAGAGCAGGTCACATCAGGAGAATCAACAGTCATCGTTGACACAGCACTTAGTAGAAGCTACCTACGATAC